>JAEUUV010000252.1 GCA_016787285.1 Saprospiraceae bacterium
AACGCAAACCCTGGCAAGACCGCAACCGCGAAGGTGGCGGCGGCTACGAACGCAAACCCTGGCAGGATCGCAATCAGGGCGAGGGCGGTGAGCGCAAACCCTGGCAAGACCGCAACCGCGAAGGTGGCGGCGGCTACGAGCACAAACCCTGGCAGGATCGCAATCAGGGTGAAGGCGGCGAGCGTCGCCCGTATCAGGATCGCGGGCAGGGTGGCGGAGGGTTCCGCAAACCCTACAACCGGGACGGCGGCGGCGGTTTCGGGAAAAAACCGTTTGGCCGCAAACCGTTTAAAAAAGAAGAATTCCACGTCGAGCGCAAACCCAAACCCGGCCTGCCCTCCGGCGCCGATATGCCGCTCAATAAATTCCTGGCGCACTGCGGGATTTCGTCGCGTCGAAAAGCAGTCGAATACGTAGAGAAAGGTTTAGTCACCGTCAACGGTGAAGTAAAAATGGAGCCGTACTACCGCGTGCAAGAAGGCGATGTTATCCTTTGCGACGGCCAGCCGGTACAAGTTCAGGAGCGCAAAGTGTACCTCCTGCTCAACAAGCCCAAGGGATTGATCACGACCACCGACGACGAGCGGGGCCGCCCCACGGTGCTGGACATCGTGGATCCGCACTACCCCGAACGCCTGTACCCGGTAGGCCGTCTCGACCGCGACACCACGGGCCTGCTGGTCATCACCAACGACGGCGAACTGGCGGCCAAACTCACGCACCCGAGTTTTCAGGTGCAAAAGCAATACCGCGTGGGCCTGGATCGCCCGCTCAGCAAAGCCGATTTTGAACGTATCGAAAAAGGTGTCGAACTGGAAGACGGTCTCATGGAGGTCAACTGGGTACGCTACTCCGAAGAGCAGCCCAACCGCGATGTGATTGAACTGGAAATAACCGAAGGCCGCAACCGCGTCGTGCGCCGCCTTTTTGAAGCCCTCGGCTATCAGGTGCGCAAACTTGACCGCTTCTACTTCGCCGGCCTCACCAAGAAGGAACTCCCGCGTGGCGCCTTCCGCGAACTGACCCAGCGCGAAATCGTCATGCTCAAACACTTCACCGGCCACCCGTCCACCAAGCGGAAAAACGCCGATCTCCCGGATGCCGACGAGGACGTGGAAATTGAAACAGACGACCAGGAGCCGGAGCAGGCTTGATTAAACAAATCTTAAAACGGAGCCGGCGGTATCCCGATACCACCGGCTCCTTCCGTTATCAGGCCTGTTTGTAAACAACCCCTCGGGGTGCATCTAACTTAGCAAGACTATGACTAACAAGATTTTTTTTCCGGCATCCATTCTGCTCGCTTTCTTCTTTTGTTTCGCAGCAGTATCCACCGTTTCGGCGCAAATGACCGAAGGCGGTGCGCGCTTCGGCCTCAAACTCGGCGTGACCGGCAGCAACCTCTACGACGACTCCAAAGCCAGTAATTTCAACGGGCGCGTCGGCCTTGTAGGTAGCGCATTTGTGAAAATCCCGCTTGACCAGCGCGGCAGGTTTTCCATTCGCCCGGAACTGCTGTTCGCCACCAAAGGCGCCGATTTCCGCCGCGACAGTTTTGTCAACTCCATCAAATCGGCCTACCTCGAACTGCCGGTTTCGCTGGAATACAACCTGTTCAGTTTCATCAACCTGCACGCAGGCATCAACGCCAGCTATCTGGCCAGTTCCAACGGCTTGTTCAAGGACGAAGACGGCAATCCGATCAATTTCGACAAGGAAGACCTCGAAAAAGTGGACTTCGGCATGCACATCGGCGCCGGCCTGGATTTCGGCAACATCGGCCTGCATTTCCGGATAAACCGCGGGCTGAAAGATATCGGCAATCAATCGCTCGGCGACGTTGTGGGTAGCCTGAAAAATGCTTCGTGGCAACTGACGCTGGCCTACGGATTTTAACATGCTATGGCACGAATTACCACCGATTTCCTAGTCCTCGGCTCCGGCATCGCCGGACTGACTTTCGCGATAAAAACCGCACAGGCACACCCCGATCGCAAAATTCTGGTGCTTACCAAAACCGATCAGGGCGAAAGCAATACCCGCTATGCCCAAGGGGGGGTGGCCGCCGTGTGGGATCACGAGAAAGACACCTTTCTCAAGCATGTCGAGGACACTCTTGATGCCGGCGACGGTCTGTGCAAGCGGGAAATTGTGGAATTGGTGGTAGAAGAAGGCCCGCTCCGAGTCCAGGAAATCATCGAATGGGGCGCGCGCTTCGACAAGGAAAAAGGCGCCGACGGCAACTACGATCTGGCCCGCGAGGGCGGCCACTCCGAGCACCGCATCCTGCACTACAAAGACCTGACCGGCTGGGAAATGCAGCGCACGCTCATGGAAGAAGCGCACCGGTACCCGAACATCGAAATTCTGGAACACTACTTCGCGCTCGACCTCATCACGCAGCACCACCTCGGACGTATGGTCATCCGCGTCACGCCCGACATTGAGTGCTACGGCTGCTATGCGCTGAACAAGCAAAACGGCGAAATTGACACCATCCTGTCCCGCGCCACCGTGCTCTGCACCGGCGGCGCGGGACAGGTGTATAAATCCACGACCAACCCTGTCATCGCCACCGGCGACGGCATTGCCATGACCTACCGCGCCAAGGGCCGCGTGGAAAACATGGAGTTTGTACAGTTTCACCCGACCTCGCTGTACAGCCCGGCCGGTGAAAACCCCTCATTTTTGGTGTCGGAAGCCGTGCGCGGTTTCGGCGGCATCCTCAAAACGGCTGCGGGCGAAGAGTTCATGCACCTGTATGACGAGCGCCTCTCGCTGGCTCCGCGCGACATTGTGGCCCGCGCCATTGACTCCGAAATGAAAAAACGCGGTACCGACTGCATGTACCTTGATTGCCGCCACCTGGATAAAGACGCTTTCGTGGCGCATTTTCCGACGATCTATGACAAATGCCTCAACATGGGCATTGACCCTATGCGCGACCTCATTCCGGTGGTGCCGGCCTGCCACTACATGTGCGGCGGCATCCTCGTAGACGAGCACGGACGTAGCAGCATACACCGGCTGTACGCTGCCGGCGAATGTTCTTCCACCGGCCTGCACGGCGCCAACCGGCTGGCATCCAACTCCCTGCTGGAGGCGATGGTGTTTGCCCACCGGATTTTTGAAGATACCCGGAACAAAATCGGCGGCTGGGACTTCCGCACCGAAGTACCCGACTGGAACGCCGAAGGCACCACCGATCCCGGAGAGATGGTACTCATTACCCAGAGCCTGAAAGAGTTGAAGGAAATCATGTCGTACTACGTGGGTATCGTACGCTCCAACATCCGTTTGAAACGCGCCCTCGACCGCCTGTATCTGCTGTATCAGGAAACGGAAGACCTTTACCGCAGCACCACCATCAGTCCGCAACTGATGGAACTGCGCAACCTCATCACCATCGCCTACCTCATCACCCGCTCGGCCACCCACCGCAGGGAGAGCCGGGGGCTACATTTTACTACGGACTACCCCGGGCAGCAAGCATTCGTGGAGTTTTCGGTGTTATGAAGACATGGTGTTGGTGAAGAAAATTTTTTGTGACCAACAGCCCAACTTGCGTCCAACGGAGCCTTTTTGCGGTCAAAAATGAAAATAATTGGCACGCCCCCTTGCGCCGCGGGTTAAGAGAATCTTAAATTGCAGCCTTTTCCACTTTAATCCTTTCCTTGAACTGCAGTACGATACTAACATCACAGTCTTGCGAATGAGCGATTTACACACAAACTTGACCTTACCTTCGAACCCCGATAACGTTTGTCAAGTGGAACCTTTCGTACACGAATTGGCGCGGCGCTACAACCTTTCCGACGATTTGCATGGAAATATTTTGGTCAGCCTGACAGAGGCTGTCACCAATGCCATGCTCCACGGGAATCAGTGCGACTGTACCAAAAATGTGTCCATTTCCTTGCGTTGCCGGAAAGACGCGTTGTCCATCCGGGTGTCCGACGAAGGGCCGGGTTTCGATCCGGTGGAAATACCCGACCCCACTTGCCCCGACCACCTGGATCAATGCGGCGGACGCGGCCTTTTCCTGATGCGCCGCCTGAGCAACGGATGCCGCTTCACCCACGGCGGACGCACCGTGGAAATGCGTTTCAAACTCGATTGACAACTTGAATAAAACTTGCCGCCGACAGGTAAAACCGCCAACAGGTTCCCGTCGGCGGCAAGTTCGTTTCAGGGCAAGCAGAACACCCTTTCAAACGCTATGCACTTCCCGGATCTGCCTCTCGACGACACCGCCGAAACATTCGTTTCCTTTCATTTTGAGGACGTGTCCTTTGACCTGCCCGACCAAAAAAAACTCGTGGAGTGGCTACTGGACATTGCCCGGGAGGAGAACAAACCGGTTTTTGAGCTTACCTACATTTTCACCTCCGACGAGTACCTGCGGCAGATCAACATTGAGCACCTGCAACACGATTACTATACCGACGTCATCACGTTTCCCTACGATCCAGAGGCCATTCACGGCGATATTTTTATCAGCTCCGACCGTGTAGCCGACAACGCACAGACTAACGGTGTATCGTTTTCAAACGAACTTTGCCGGGTCATGGCGCACGGCCTGCTCCACCTCGCCGGATATGGCGATAAAACTCCCGAAGAAGC
>JAEUUV010000295.1 GCA_016787285.1 Saprospiraceae bacterium
TTGTTGCCGCGCTCGGAAAATCCGCGGGCATCCGTTTAATCCGTATCATCCGCGTTGCCATTATCATCGCGCTCGGCAAGCCTCCGCCTTCACTCCCGCACCAGCCGCATTTCCAGAAACGGCATCCAGGTTTTGCCGTCACGGCTGGCTTCGCCGTTTTCTACCCAGGCGCCCGACTCATTGCGGATGGTGTAACGCACTTTCCCGGCCATCGGATGCACAAATCCCCAGACGATGCTGCCGGCCGGGTTCACCACAAAGTCGGCGTCCACATGATTCCCGTCGCCGCGAATGGCCCGCATCAGGTACTTGTCTGCCGCCTGGTCGTAGGAGATGACAGCGAATGCCTGGTGAACCACCACGTCGGGATTCGCAGCCTCGCGGCCCAGTCCGTCAATGGTCAGCACGGTGCCGTTGGCATGTGTCTTCACGGATTCGGTCTGGATGAACTCGTGCTTCTGCGGCCCCATACGTATCCAGCCGGAACCCTTCCAGTTCCCCTCCAGAAAGCGGATTTTATCCATGGCTGCACGGGTTTCGGCGCTTGGCGCCAGATTGGCTTGTGCCGACAGGATACTCAGGCAGCAGCAGAGCGCCACCACCAGAAAAATGATATTTTTCATGTTTTATCAAATTGAAAATGAACGAATAGCGCTACTGCCCGAAGTACGTCTTCAGGTCTTTGTAAAACGCCTCGAAGGCCTCCACCCCGCGTTCGGTGAGCCGGCAAATGGTGAGCGGGTAGTTGTTCCGGAAGGTTTTTTCCACGTCGAGGTAGCCAGCCTCCTGCAACTTGCTGATCTGGGCGCTGAGGTTGCCCGCCGTGGCGCCTGTTTGTTCCCGCAGCGCGTTGAACTCGGCCTCCCGAGCCACCATCAGGTACGACATAATGGCTAAACGCAACTGCGACAGCAGCAGTGGATCAAGATACTTATACATGGCTTCGGCGCGTTTTCCGGTTCAGCATATACCCGGGGACAAGGTAGCCCAACACAATTGCCCCGGCTTCCACCAACGAATGCTCCCGCACCGCCACGGCTAGGCAAAGCGCTGCTCCGACCCACAATACGATCCCGCCAAAAACCAATGGACGGAAGCGGATCAGTATGCCGGACATAAACGTGGCAAATCCGGCCACAATAAGCACCATCGGTACCGGCGGTGTTTGGCGCAGGATGCTGGTGACTAAGGCCAACACCAATGAAATACCAAACCCGAGCCACAGGTAGCCGTACCACTCGCGTACGGTGTTCCGCTCTTTTTGCTTCCGGTCGCGCCGCCATTCGTAAACCATCGACACCGGCGCACCAACCACCGGCATCAGTATCCAGGCAAGGTGCGCTTTTACGCCGTAGCCGTTCACCAGCATGTAATATTCGGCCAGACAGGCAATTACTACCAGCCAGCCCCACCACAAAAACTGGAATCCGCTTTCGCCGACGCCGCGCTTGGCGAGGTCTATGGTTTCCCGAATGACGCGCAGGCTCTCCTGCGGATTGAGCACTTTTTCTTCTTGTTCCATGACTGTTGTTGTTTGGTTCAAATTTTAAAATGTGCTGCAAATGTAAAGTGGTTTATTTTTTAAACTAAACTATTCGATAAAATTCGTCCTTCCGGGGGACGAATGTGTTGAAAAATGTCACAGAGGCTCGTGGAGAAAAAAGAGGCTCACAGAGGTTTTTTACATCCTCTGTGAGCCTCTGTGACACCTTTTTTGAGTACTCTCCGCTACCGCAGCACAATTTTCCCGGAAAACAGCACGCCGCGCTCCGCCAAAACCTGGAAGAAATAAACCCCTGCGGGTAAATTCCGGCGCTCAAACCGGTAGGTAGTTTCCGTAAAACGATCGGAGACGACGGTTTTACCAAGACCGTCCGTTAGCACAAAGCGGCGGTTCGGGTCACTCTGCGGCAGTTCGAATGTGGCCGATTCGGTCGCCGGATTCGGGAACACACGCAATTGCCCTGCCGAGGCACCCGGATCGCCGGTGCTAACCGTGAGCACAAAGTTTTCGCCCACGGTGTGCCAGGTCTGATTGGTGATGACCGGTGCATTGAAGTCGAAATAGATAGCCGCACTGTTGTGGATCACGGAGCCGAGCGGGTTGTCCGGCTGTTGTTTTACCCGGAATTTCACAAACCCGTGCGAGGCCGCTTCGTTCACGTTGCTGTCGGGCAGCAGGATGTGGTCAAAACGGAAACGCAACACGTTATTTTCCAGCACATCGAAATCATACGCATGGCTGGAAGCGCCCGGGCGCACGGAAGCGGCATCCAGCAGGGCCGAAAGCGTATCGAGCAGTACCACCGTGAATGCTGTATCGGTGCCCGTATTCTGGAACCGGATCATGTACTCAATGTCGGTGTTGCGCTTGATGAAATGCTCGTTCCGGTAGCCGCGCGGGTAAGCCTGCTTGTCGTTCGGGTCGAACGAGGAGGTGTTTTCCCGGCAGAAGGTAGCCTCAAAGGGGTTGGGATTATTCACCGGAAACATGTTCACCAAGCCGGTCTGATTTAGCCCGCCGCAGCCTTCCACCGCCGCAGCCACGATACCGCCCCAGGGATGACCCGGCTCCTGCGGCACCTCGATGCGCCAGGTAGCGCCGTTGGCCGGAACCCGCAAGGCCCGTATGCCGCCTGCGCCCAGTTGAATCGGTTCCTCCTTGAGCATAATCAGGTCTTCCGTTACGATAAAATTCAACTGCCCGCTCATGCCTCCGGTGCCGATGTTGTGAATTTCCAGCAATACGGAATCGCCTTCGCAGTGGCCGTCCACCCGCAATGCGGCGCCCTGCCAGGGGCCTGCTGCGGGACAGTCGTCGTTGGGGAAAATAGCCGCTTCCGTGCAGTGGGTGATGCCGTTCGGGGCATCGCAGTCCAGCAAAAACTGGATGGAAAACTGGCCGCATTGGCCCGGGTCGAGGTCGCCGGTTTCAAACCGGTAGGTGTTGCCGCCGAGCAAGGCGCCGGGCAACGACGACCCGGTGTACTGCACAAAGGTGTCCAGTGCCACGTCCACATACGAATCTTCCACGGTAGTACCGCTGAGGTTGCAATAGTTCACGGTGTAAGCGCTGTTGAAGCAGGGGCGCATGTTTCCCGTAGCAATGTCCACCGACAGCAGGGCGCATTCCTGGTTCAGGATGGCCGGAATATCCTGGCTGCCCGGCGCCCCGGAAGCCACAACGACCTCGAAAGTTGAAGGGCATTCGCCGGACACATTGCCTGCCACGTCGAGACTCACTTCCACGAGGGTATCCTGCGGGCACACCGTCAGTTCGTAGTGACCGTCGCCGTCGGTCGTGGCCGTGTACACGGCGTTACTGGGCCGGCCGATGCCCTTGACTTTCCAGCCCGCCAGTACGGGTTCTCCGGCATCCAGGGCGCAGTTGGTGGCAGTATCCAAAAATACGGTGCCGGTGACCAGCAGTTGTTCAGTGATAAACTTTTGTACATACGAGTACCCCGCTGTGCGCCTCCCAAGATTCAGTGTAGGCACGTTATTTTCGTACAGATAAATGCTGTCGCCGATGGCAATGATCGCGTAAGGGTCACCCACCCGGCCGTCGTTGTCCATGTCGAGCGCAGGTAAAACGACTTCATCAACAGGAGGAGGAAAAACCGACCAGTCAATAATTCCCCAGACACGTTCTTTGCGCAGGTAGCCGTCATCAGATGATTCGAAACAAGGCTCGAGGAGGTATGTTTCGCTGGCAAGGAACGTGTCGAGGGTTACGCCTCCGTATGCTCGTAATGTATCGGTCACCGTCTCGCCCGGGTACTGCCAGCCCGGCAGGTATGCCGTAAAACCGTCGCTAATGGTGATGTACTGTGCCACCACCGGGGCCTGATTGCCGGCGGCATCAGTCACAAAAAACCGGCGTTCGACCTTTGTAAGTGTATCTATCGGGCCTATGAGGTAGTAGGATTCCTGGTAAGTGCTGTTGCCGTTGTCGCAGTTGTCCCAGTGGTAGGCTTCGCCGAATGCGGCGCGTACCTTGGGCTGGTCGTCGGGCATGTTGAAATAGTCAATGTCGAACAGGTCGTACTGGGCACGACTGAACGTGAGGTCGGGCGGGATTTCGAGGTGCGGCGCCGTAATATCCGGGCTGCACTGCGGCTCGATCAGGATAATCGTCGCCGAGCAGGTGCTCCAGTTTCCGGCTTCGTCGCCTACCCAGAGGTACACGGTGACCTCGTCGTTGGGCGCTCCGGTCAGGCCGACGTAGGTGTCCGGTGGCGGAGTGTTTAGCCCGGAATCAGTCGTGATGCGCAGGAGCAGTTGGTTGGCCGGGGTACAGTTATCCGTGCTGGCATTGTTCAGTTCGGCGGCGGTGTACCGGGTCGTATTCAGGCCGTGTTGATTGAGGAAAACGAAACCGAACAAGTCGCAATTGGCGGTTGGCGGCGCCGTATCGGGGCTGCATTGGGCAAACAACCCGCCGGGCATTGCGAGCAGCATCAGCAGATACCACAAGAGCGCCTGTCCGAGATGCCGGTTGCTTTTCGATTTTGAGAGAACGGAGATGTTTTTCATAAAGAAATAACTTGTTGATGAAGATTGAAAGGAAGGATCGTTGCGTACACAAAATCACAGTACAAAAGTGCCGGGAACCCGATGCCTAACCAAAATCAAAAAATCGTGATAATTGACTTTTTATAGTGACTATTTTGTTTCAAATGCCTGATTTTTAATTTGGTATTTTTATTGCAGTTGAATTGAAATGGAAAAAAGTCAACTCTCGCAACTTATATTTTCATTCACATCCGCCGAAAAACGGGAGGCGCGCAAGTTTCTGGAGTCGCCGTTTTTCAACCAGCGCCGGGATGTGGTGCAGTTGTTCGACTGGTTTTGCGCCAATGATGTGCCGGAAAAGACCGCCGCCAAACGCCACCTGTTCGGCGCCGACGACGTGAATGACCAGGAATTGCGCCTGCGCATGACCTACCTGCACCGCCTGCTGGAGCGCTATATCGCTCAAAAGGAAATGGAAGCCGATGACACCAATTTGCGTCTGCATCTGGCTGCCGGTTATCGAAAACGCGGCCTCGGGGCACAGTTTGAACGTGTGCGCAAAGGAATTGAAAAAGCACTGGAAAACAGTCCGCTGCGCGATGCGCGTCACCACGAGCAGAGGTTCAGGTTGTACTGGGAGGCCCACCAATTGGCGCACGACCGCAATCCCACCGATTTCGAGCATTTGCAAACGGCATCCACGGCTGCCGATGTGGCCTATCTCACGCTCAAACTGCGGCTTATTTGCCTGCAAGCAGCACACACAACGTTGTATTCAGGCGGGCATACGGCGCCCTGGGAACCGGAAGTGGTTGAATTCGCGGAAAACAACTTCGCACACGAACACCCGGCCATCGAAACCTATCTGCACTGCTACCGGATGATGCGCCACCCGGAAGACGAATCGCATTTTCAGGCTTTCAAAAAACTCTTGCTCACCGACAACAGCACATTCGCTTCCGAGGAAATGCACGGGCTGTTCATCTGGGCCATCAACTACTGCGTGCGCCGCCTCAATGCCGGCGAAAAACGCTACTTCCAAGAGGTCATGGACTTGTACAAACCCGGACTCGAAAGTGGCTACCTGCTCGAAAACGGCATTTTACCCCGGTTTACCTACCACAACGTAGTGGCCGCCGGCCTGCAAACGGGCGACCTCAACTGGGTACACGAATTCATCCACCAATACAAAAACAGCCTCGAAAAACCCTACCGCGAAAGCGCTTTCCATTTCAACCTGGCCCGCTTCGAGTTTGCCCGGAAAAACTACGGCGCCGTGCTCGACCTGCTGCAAAAAGCCAACTACCGCGACGTGCTCGTCAACCTCGCGACCAAAACCCTGCTCCTGAAAACATACTACGAACTGGACGAGCACAGCCTGCTCCAGTCCCACCTCGACGCCATGCAAAACTACATCGGTCGCAAACGCGTACTTGGCTACCACCGCGCCAACTACCTGAATATCATCCGCTACGCCGGAAAACTGCTGGCTCTAAACTTTAGCAGCAAAAAAGACCTGGAAAAATTGCGTTCCGCCATTGAAAACGAGGAGCACTTGTCGGAGAAAGAGTGGTTTTTAGGGCATGTGGTGTGAAAATAGGTTGAACGGGTTGAACGGGTTGAGCGGGTTGAGCGGGTTGAGCGGGTTGAGCGGGTTGAGCGGGTTTAACGGGTTGCACTTGTAATGCTCGCTCAACCCGTTCAACCCGTTCAACCCGCTCAACCCGTTCAACCCGCTCAACCCGTTCAACCCGCTCAACCCGCTCAACCCGTTCAACCCGTTTCCACCATCAGATATTCCCCCTCGAAAGACGATACCACCGCCTCCATGCGGCTGCGTTGGGTGTCGGTGATAAAAATCTGGCCGAAATTTCGCCGGATGAGCAGGGCAATGAGTTGGCGCACGCGTTGCTCGTCCAGTTTGTCAAAAATATCGTCGAGCAGGAGCAGGGGCGACACGCCTTTTTCCCGACGGAGCACCTCGTATTGGGCCAGTCGGAGGGCCAGAAGGAACGACTTGAGTTGGCCCTGCGAGGCGTATTTTTTCACTGGATGTCCGTGCAGGCTGAGCGCGAGGTCGTCGCGGTGCGGACCGGCAGAGGTGCGTTCGAGGATTCGGTCGCGTTCGGTGTTGGCGGCCAGCACGGTGGCAAAATCGTCCGAATCGCTGCCCGGCTCCAGTACCACGGCTACCTGCTCGCCGTCGCCGGCTATGGCAGCATAGATTTCCTGAAATACCGGCTCGAAGGCCTCAATAAACTCCCGGCGTTTGGCCGAAAGCACGGCTGCGGGTGCGGGCATTTGCCGGTCAATAGCCTCCAACAGCGCCGGATCGAAGCGGCGCTGCTCGGCAAATATTTTCAACAGGGCGTTCCGCTGCTTGAGCAGGGCGTTGAAGGTCAGCAGGTTTTGCAGGTATTCGGGAGAAATTTGCGACAGTGTGGCATCCAGAAACCGGCGGCGCTCTTCGCTGCCGTCCTGCACGAGCGCGATGTCGTCGGGCGCGATCATCACCACCGGAAATCGGCCCACATAGTCGCTCAGGCGAGAGTAAGTCGAACCGTTTCGCTCGATCTCTTTGCGTTGGTTTCCGGCAAATTTCACCACCACCTGGCTGCGTTCCCCCTCGTGTTCAAACACGCCCTCGACCCGAAAAAACGACTCGCTGTGCTGGATCAGATTCTTGTCGGGCAAATTCCGATGGCTGCGCGTGAGGCACAACACATGCACGGCCTCAAGCAGATTGGTTTTGCCGGTACCATTGAGGCCGACGAAACAGTTGAGCCTCGGCGACAAGCCCAAAGCCCGCTGCGCGTAATTTTTGAAATGGGTGAGTTTGATCGAGTGCAGGTACACGGGTAGTCGTGTTTCGGGCCGCGAAGGTAGGGGATTGGAACAAGAAACGCTGTTTTGCGGCAATGATGCAAAAACATGGGTTACGTCTGCTGCACTTTCCGATACTTTTGCCTATGGTTCCAACTCGACACTTCCTCTTGATCCTGTTCGCTCTCGCTTTCGCCGAATGGACGACCGCCCAAACCGATACTTCCTGCACGGTGGTTTCCATTCCGTCCACCTTCAAAACACGTCAGGCTTGGGAATCTCCCGGGAAAGGGCCGTCCAGCCATGCTACGCCCATGGTGGCAAATATGAATCCGCAGGAAGATGACATGCCGGAGATTATCATTCCCGGAGCGCGGCACTTACCCAACCGCCCGGATCTGAATGGTTGGACCAACGAAATCTATTTTTTCAGGGGCGACGGGTCCAATGCGGCCACTCCGCTCGTGCTTACGATTCAGGGTACAACGTTTCAATACGACCCGGTGCCCGGACCCACCATCGCTGACGTGGACAGTGACGGCAAACCCGAAATGTTGATGATCTGCCGCGACCGCAAAATCCGGGTGTATCACAATTACAAAGAGAGTTCGGCAGCGCCTATGGACTTGTGGATTACGACAACTGATTTGGTTGATATGATTTCGCAACGCCCCATGCTGGCCGATTTTGACAGCGACGGCACGCCGGAGGTCTATGTGGGCAGCGATGTGTTCCGTTTCAATTTCTCCGATCCGGCAAACCCGGCGCTGACCCGTGTGCTTGACGGGCCGATTTTTTGGGGCGCCAACATCACTGGACATCTTTTTTCCAATCAATATTTTTATCCCGCCAGCAATCCGGTGGCTGCCGATTTGCTAACGGTGGCCGACTGCAATGGCGATCCGGATTGTGACGGACTGGAAATAGCAGCCGGGACGGCTATTTACTCCATTGACCTGAGTACCACGGATGGCGATGGGATGGAGATCAAAAGGCAGCGCTTCCTCCAGTCTACCGGTCAGGTCATTTACTTCGACGGCTATACTTCCGTAGCAGATATTGATCACGACGGTGTGCTGGACGTGCTTGTGGCATCTAAATTGAGCAGTGAAACGGGTGTTATGGCCTGGAATAAAAATGGTTTCATCCGATTTTGGGCGTATCCGAGTAGCCAGAACAACGCCGGTGGCGCCGTGCCCTGTGTGGCCAATGTATTCGACGACCGTACCGAAGGCTTCGCGGAGGATTTGCCAGAAATTTTGATCTGTAATGGATTTCATGTTGTCGCCTTCAATTTGAATGCGCACCAAAAAAATCCAACCGCGCCCTATTGGTGGAGCATAGAAAGCGAAGCAAGCATTGGTGAAAATCCAGCCGTGACGTTCGATTTCAATGGCGACGGTCATCAGGAGATCATTCTGGCCCTGAGGAGTTTGAGCATTATGTACGGTGGAGCCGCCCCCTTTCCGCCTGGGGTTGATTCCCTGAGGCGTTGGCATGCATTTGGCACGGGTAATTCAGTCTCGGACGGCCACCCCGTGATAGCGGATGTGGACAACGACAACGAAGCGGAAATTGTGTACACCTGGTGGCCGGCTTATGTGGATGGCGCCGGTGTTGCCGAAGGCCGGGTGGTCGTTGTGGAATCGGGAGAAGGCCCCTGGGTGCCCACGCGCAAGGTCTGGAATCAGTACAACTACTTCGTGGTCAACGTGAACGACGATCTGACGATCCCGGCCGTTCAGCAACCGCACCACCTGGAGATACCTCCCGGCTCGGGCAACCGCCCACTGAACCAAACGCTTTTTCAGGAATCAACCGGGCGGATACCCTTACCCGATGCGAGCGCAGCGCTCCAATCGGTGTTTTGCCAAAACAATCAGGTGCAGGTGCAAGTGGAAGTGTGC
>JAEUUV010000321.1 GCA_016787285.1 Saprospiraceae bacterium
TCTCCGTAGTGAAAAACCTGCGACGTCTCACGCGACTCCGGATTTCTAAAAGAAGCAGTTACTCCACCACCATTTTCACCACCCACTTCCGCGCGCCGGACTCGGCGATCACGGTGAAAATACCGCGCCCAAGCCCGTCGAATTGAAGCGGCAGATCGAATTTGCCCGCTGCATACGGTACGTTCAGGTCGGCCACTTCGCGCCCCAGCATGTCGTACACCCGGAATCGGGCGGCAGTATTCCAGCCGGATGTCAGGCGGGCAAACACCTGCCCGTCGGAGGGGTTGGGGAAGAGCACAAAGTGTTCGTTGTCGTTCGGCCCGAACGGATCGCAGTCCGGCAGCACGATGCAACCGTTGAAATTGCAGCACTGCGTGTGTCCGGCATCGTCATCCAAAGCGTGCAGGGCCACAATGAAGCAAACCGAATCGCCGGGCAAAGCCGGCGGGCCGAGGGTCACGTTGAACGGTTGTGTGCCGCCGGGCACGAGGGTGCCGAGCGAAATGACCGAATTGTAAATCAGCATTCCCGCCGGCGACGTGAAGATGATGTGCGCTTCACCCATCGTGTAGGCCGAGGTGTTTTTGATGGTTCCCGACCACACCCAGACGCTGGTTGCCGGGTCGCACACAATTGCTTCCTCCGGGATATAGCCGCAGGGCGGCTCGCAGCCCAGTTCGATGGTGTCGCGGCATTCCACGCTGTCGCCTTTCATCCATTTGATTTCCAGCAACTGCGCAGGCGCGGCATTGGTCTGGATGCAGATTTGCGGCAGTTGCACCGCTCCGAGCGGTAGGCTTGTGCCGAGTGGCGGACTAACATTCAGGTCAATGACCGTAGGCGAATAACTGACCGTGGTCCATCCTGAACCGAAGGGG
Source organism: Saprospiraceae bacterium (assembly GCA_016787285.1). GTDB lineage: Bacteria > Bacteroidota > Bacteroidia > Chitinophagales > Saprospiraceae > M3007. The sequence continues at coordinate 879 of JAEUUV010000321.1, forward strand.
TTGTTGATCGTCATGGTCGTTCCCGGCGAGAGCATGCACAAGCCGATGCCGTCGAAATACCCGGCAGCGTAGTTGTTGGACAAGGTGATGTCATAGCAGCATTTGCCTTCTTTTTCCGACAGGGCTTCCACTAGTTTCACTCCGATCTCATCGCAGGGATCGCAGTCGGGGATCGGGATACAGTACATCGTGTCGAGCATGCAGCAGAGCGAGGTGTCAATCTCGCCCGGCACCTCGTCGTGCGCCGTCAGGGCAAAGCAGAACAGGTCGCCCGGCACCAATGGCCCGGATACCAGCACGGTGTACGTGCGGCATTCGCCCGGCTGAATCGGGTTGGCGGTTTCGTCAAACGTATTCGGAGAAACCGACACCCCGGCAGGCGCCTTGGGCATCAGGACAAAGTAGGCCACCGGGAAATCAGAATCTACCGGATTGCACACGGTGAACGTGTACACCACGTCCTTGCCTTTGCAGGAAATGGAATCGGACGAGAGGTACAGGCAGTCCGGTTCCACCGGGCAGTTAAGCACGATCGTGTCCGAGCATGCGATGTTGAAATCGAAATCGTACCAGTCGAGCACGATCTGTTGCGGACTGTTCACCACATTGGCAAAACAGAAATTCAGGAAACTTGCCAGTGTGCCCGTAGGCAACGGACTGCCCGTCGTGCTGCTCACCAGGCCGATGGCGTTGGTCGTGACGGAGAATACTGCTAAGGAATTGTCCAGACTACCGAGATCAAACACGAAGTCGGCGTCCGTGGTGGAAATCTGCACCCCGAACAAGGGGCCGAAGTTGTTGGTAAAACTCAAGGACCAGCAGCAACTGTCTTCCTTCGAGGGTTCTACGGAAGCCGTAAGCCCGTCGCAATCGCAGTTTATGAGCATGAGCATAAGCGAATCCGAGGTGCTGGAACAACCGTTTTGCGTGGTGCCGGTGAGCGAGTACGTGCCGCTCTGGGTCACAATCAGACACTGGTTCGTTTCGCCGGGAATCGGCACGCCGTTCAGGTTCCACTGGTATGCCGCCAGGCCGTCCGGCCCACAAATGGTGTCGGGATCGCAGGCTTTGTAGCAACCGGCGGGCACGATGCACAGGTCGGGCAAGGGGTACACTACGGCGCTCGCCGTGCCTTTGCAGCCGGTAAGTGTGTCGGTGCCTACGGCGAAATACGTCCCCGCCTGAAGCACGGTAATGGACGTGCCCGTGCCGCCGGTACTCCAGGAGTACGCAACGTCGGGTTGCGGCGAAGTAATGGTCAGCGTGACGGGTGAGCCTTCGCAGGGCGGAGCCGGCGCCGTGGTGACGACGAAACTCGGCGAGGTGGCCAACGAAACCGTATGCTGCGCCGAGGTGGCCGAGCAACCGTTGGCATCGGTCACGATCACGGAGTAGGCAGGCAACAGGTTAAAATCGCACACGCTGATCGTCGCATTTACCTCGCCGCCAATGGGCGTGTTGGTGTGATCCAGCCATTGGTATGTGTAGCCGAATCCGGTGGTAGCGCTGAGCGTCACACAGCCGGCGTCGCAAATAAAGGCCGGCCCTGAAATGGAGGCCGTGGGCAAAGGGAGAACGGTTACCGTCACCGAATCGGTGGTGTAGGTGCAGCCGTTGGCGTCGGTCACCTGCACCGTGTAGGTGCCCGAAGTGGCGACGGAAATACTCGACGTAGTAGCATTGTTCGACCACAGGTAGGTGTACCCCCCGGTGCCGGTTGGTGCAGTGAGGGTCACATTGGTGCCCGCGCATACACTCAGGGCCGGCGACCACGCGATCGTGTCCACCGGTGGCGCAGGATGTACAACCACCGAAGCGTATGCAGTGTCTTTGCAACCCAGGCTGTTCACCACCGCCAGCGAAACCGTGTAGGTGCCGGCAGTCAGGTAGGTGTGCGAGGGGTTTTGGGCGCCGTTGGAGGAGCCGTCGCCGAAGTTCCAGAGCCAGGAAATAATGCTCGGCCCGGCGCCGGTAAACGCCACCGGCTGCCCTGCACACACAGGGTTTGGATTGGCCGTAATCGTCGGCGTGGGCCGCGGCGGCACGGTGATAATTTTGGAAATGGTAGCCTGACAACCGGCAGCATTGGTCACGGTGAGTGTCACGGTGAAGGTACCGCCTGCCGGCGGGTAGGTATGCACGGGATTCTGGGTCGAGGAGGAGTTGGAGTCACCGAACGACCATTGCCACGAAACCGGACCGGAGCCGGTCAGGAACGTGGACAGGTCGGTGAACGATACCGTTTGGCAACTGACCGATGACGAAAAATCGGCAGCCAGCGGTACGCACACCTGACCAGTTCGGGTGATGGTACAAGTGCTGTTTGCCGGGATAAAACTGGGCACGGTGGCAGTCACCGTCACCGAATAGCATCCGGCTTTGGTGTAGGTGTGGATGGCATTCGGCAAGGTTCCGGAGTTGGTGTTGTTGCCGGGATCAGCAAAACTCCAGCCCGTCACGGTGACGTTGCTGGATTTGCTGACGGTGAAAACGACCGTATTGCAATTCGGAGTTGAGTTTGCAGATGTGAACGAAAGCGAGTGCGTAAACGGAATACAGGACGGGATCGTCGGGCAAAATACCTGATTCACAACAATCGAGTTCGACTGGTTGGTGCAGCCGTTGGCGTCGGTCACCACCACCCAGTAGGTGAACGTGCCTGCCACCTGGGTATTCGTGTGGGTGTAGGTGCTTTGGGTGGGCGGCAGCCCCAGCGACACGCCGTTTCGGAACCAGTTGAACGTGTACCCGACCCCGGTGATGGCGTTCATGACGACCGTGCCGGTGTTGTTCGGCGGGTTGTAGCACATCGTGGTTACGCTGCCGGTGGAAATGGAGGCCGTCGGCCCGGGCAAGGGCACCGCCTGGTACGTACCCACGGAGGTGCAGCCGTTGGAATTGGTGACCGTGACCAAGTAATTGCCGCCTGCGCTGATGGATATGGTTTGCGTGGTGGCAAAATTCGACCACAGATAGGACGTGTACCCCGGCCCGGCATTCAGCGTGGCCGACACGCCCGGGCACAAAATTCCTACCTGCGTGATGACCGGCGGCGGCGCGGCACTGAGCGTCACCGGAAGATTTCCCGTCAGGGAGTCTCCGCACAGATAAACGCGCACTGAAAGCGTGGCCGGGCCGGCGGTATTGTTCCACTGAACCTGCACGTTCGGAGTGCCCTGCCCGCTAATCACGCTGCCAAGTGCCGGTGCGGTTACCGTCCAGTTGTAGGTAGCCGACGGATGCTGCGCCGGGCCGACGGCGTAGTTTTGAACCGCATTGACACAGGCCGCAGGGCCGGTAATGACGAGCGGGCCGTTCAGGATTTTTGGCAAAACGCTAAGCCGGATTGTGTCGGATGTGCAACTCGGTGTGCTCAGGTTGAACTGCTGCAGCACCACTTGGTACGGGCCGCTGTTGTTCCAGGTCACCACGAGCGGGTTGCCGGTGAACGAAGCCGGTGTGCCGCCCACCACTGTCCACTGGAATCCGGTGCCGCTTTGGGCGCTCTGACCAAAGTACGTCCCCGTGCCTCCCGGGCAAATTTCAACCGGGCCGGAAATGCCCGTGGGTTTGGGCGTTTCGATCACGCGCACAATCCGGGTTACAATCTGGTTGCAATACGCATTCGGGTTGTTCGGCACTGCCGTGATGGTGAACGTGCCGGGGCCGGCATCCCAGGTGACGTTGATGACGTTGGTTCCCTGGCCGGTAAACGTGGCGGCAGGCATCACCGTCCAGGTGTACGCTGCCGAGGGCACGGCTGTCGCTGTAAATGTGGAAGTCGTGCCGGCACACACCACCGGCGGCACCGGGCCGGTCACATCGAACTCGGGTTTTATATTCACGGTCAAAAAGGCCTTGCCGGCACAGTCTCCCGGGGCGTGGCCGGGCAGGCCACTGAGGAACGGACTCCAGTAGTTCAGGTTGATGACGCCCGGCCCCGGAGCAGTACCCCACTGGATGACTACGGTATTGGTACCTTGTCCCGACAGGATGGTACCGCCCGTCACCTGCCAGTTGTACACCACGCTCATCCACTTGGGCACGGTGTATGTGGCCGAAGCATTTTCGCATACATCGGTCAGGCCGTTGATGCCGACGCTGGGCGATATGATGGGCACCGTAACCGACACAGGCTGGTCGCAGTAGGCGCTGTCGCAACCGGTGACTTCGAGGGTAATCGTGCCCACCGGGCCGTTGCCCCATTGCACGCAGATGGTGTCGTTACCTTGTCCGGTGAAGGGCCAGGGATTTCCGTTTTCGTCCAGCACCGTCCAGACGTAGGAGCCGCAATTCGAGGCGTCGGTCCAGTACTTGCTGCTGTCGCCGGCGCAAAGGGTGGAAATGCAGTAAATATCCGGTCCGGGCAGGGAGTCTATGAACACGGTGGCAATTGCCGTATCGGCGCAGCAGCACAGCGGGTTGCCGTGGTTATCGTAGTTGCTGTTGGTGGCAATGAGCGTGACGGTGTACGTGCCTGGCCCGGCGTACTGGTGTGTCGGCTGGAACATGCCGGACACGTTCCCGTCGCCGAAATCCCAGAAATACATGCTTGCACCGCTGGAATTATTGGTGAAACTGACGGGCGAATTCAGGCAGAGCGAGTCGGTCGAAGGCTGGAATGCCGCCACGGGTGCGGGCAGGATGTCCACACAAAACTCCAGCACGGTTGTTTCGCCGTTTCCGTTGGTGATGGTCAGGGAAATGGAGCCGCTGCCGGCAGCGCCCCAGGCCACCTCGATTTCGGCGGGGTTACCGCCGGGTACGAAGGTGCCGCCGGTTACCGACCACGAGTAGGTGCTCGCCGTGTCGTACGGGACGAAATACACTGCGCCGGAGTTTTCGCAGGCGTAAATGCAGCCCGGGTCATTGGGGGGCGTACCGCCGTTGGGGTCGTTGTTTGGGAAATAATCTTCCAGATTGACGAAAAAGCAATCCGGTTTCGGGCACTTGACGATGATTTTGATGGTGGCCGAGCACTTGTTGGGTGGCTGGCATATTTCGTAGCGGTAGCGCAGCGTGTGTTCGCCGCAGCAGGCAGTCTGGTCGGCACCCGGCAGCCAGTACAGGTCGCCGTTGGACTTAAGACCGAAACAATCCGACTGGCCGATCAAAAAGACCGGATTAAATTGGCCGGGGTTTTTGATGTCGTTGTCGGTGACATTCAGCAGAGTGTCCATTCCGGGCATGACGCAGATGGAATCGTCCACTGCGACAAGGTCGGTGGACTGGGCCGAAAGGGTCATGGAAAAAAGCAGGAAAAGAGGGGCGAGCAGCAGGGTAGCGAAAGATTTCATAAGCAGCAAGTAAGGATGTCTGATTCGGATTCAAATTGATGAGACAAAGCAACAAAAATTACACCAGTAACAAATGCTGTTTCATTCATTATTTGAAACACCGTCAGGAGTTTTGAAAAAATATCTCAACACCGAATGTGCGATTAACCCGTACGGAGTAGGCGGCACGGGACTGCCGCCCGTTTTTCTCAACCAAAGAGGCGCGGAGGTGGCCTGAAAATTTGATTTTAAAAACCGCATGTTGTACCCCTTGCGCGTCGGCCCCTCCCCCAACCCCTCCCCCAAATGGGAGGGGGGCTTGCCCTCTAACACATGATTTTTTCCTAAAACGGAAATACAAACTACCTCATGCCGTAGTATTTCAACGAAGCGGAATGTAGCCCCCCTCCCATTTGGGGGAGGGGTTGGGGGAGGGGCCGATGCGCGGGCGACAAATTTGCACAGTCTCATATCCGCACAAGCCTTCCGAATGTTACCTCGGGTCGAAAAATTTATCTGCCGATACTGTGGCCGGCTCGCAGGCGATTGAGTGTGGGGCGAACACGCACGGGGCGCAACGAGTAGAAATATTTTTTGCTGCTTACGGGTTTTACGCCTCAATTCTCAGGCGTTTCCGCCCCCCCCCCCCCCGAATTTCAGGAAAATCCGGAACTTCGCCGAATACTTTTCTGAGCAGGTGCTTCAAGCGGTCGTTTTCCGCCTTGAGTGCGGTGTTTTCCTGTTCAAACCTGCCGGTTTCAGGCAAACGGTCGGGGGCAGCAGCCAACTGCCTGGTCTCCGGATCGAAATTGCGGATGTCGTCGGTGGTGCAGTTGAAGGCAGCGGCGAGCGCCTCAAGCATGTTTTCGGTGACGGCGGATGTGCCCCGCTCGATTCTTTGGTACGTTCGGAGGTGAAGGTGGGCAAGTTCGGCTACCTGGGGCTGGGTGAGTCCACACAAAAGGCGGACGGCTCTGATTTTTTCGTGGAGCGCTGGCATGGGAGAAGTCGGGTTTTGAAGATTTAAAGCAATAAAATTTCACAAGAGGTAACGAAGATAGTATTTCCCTCTGACAACATGACAATTTTGTCGTTGACATGTATGTTTTGGACAAGCGATCTTTGCAGGGTCTTTTACGTGCACAAAAAAGGACAACAACCCGGGCCGGTGTCGCAGCCCGCGCATCCTGCGACATAAACCCTATCCGTTCACTCAATTACGTTTTCCATTATGAAATCGAACAAATTTTTCGTGCTCTTTTTTCTCCTGATCGCCGCCAACGCGGTCGCTTATTTTTACTCCTGCCGGCAAGACGAAGCCGCTACACTCACCCCGAACCCGAAAGGCGACATGGCGGCGGTGGATCGGGCCTGCACGGATGACGACTGGTGTTCGTATGTGATAACCGCAACCACTAATTGTACCGTGATACTCTGTGGCGATCTTCTTGTCTCGACCGGTGCTTGCACTTTTGGTTGTGGAACCAATAGCGCAGACGTTTCCATCTCCGTACTGCTTACTGCCAATACCCCATACACCTTTTGTGTACGTAAGGTCGGTTCCGTATGCGTTCAGAATCCCTCTACAGCGCTGCAAGCAATCAATGTATTGGTAGAAGTTGCTGGCGCCAACCAGATTCCTGTGACGATAGGAATAGGGCAGTTTGAATGTTTCAGTTCCGATGATACCTGTAGTATGACATACAACAATTGCTACTAAAAGCACTTTTGCATCGGCGCCGGTTCACCTGTTCTTTTCGTCCGGACAGTAATCGGCGATTCTAATACGAGCGACTGCCGGAAGCCGCGCTTCCTCCTTTCTGGGTGCGGTTTCCGGCGCCGCTTTTAATTCGTTCCGGCCTATGATCCTGCGTATACCTGTTTATATCTTTTTATTCCTCATTTCCTTGCACATACTGCCGGCCCAATGTCCACCCTTAGAGCCGATTGTAGGACCTCCTCAATATTGCGTTTCCGGTTCCAATATTTATATAGTCCCCAATTCTGCCCCCGCCAACCTCGTATGGACGGCTTCCATTGTGCCGCCACCGCCCATGCCACCACTTGGTGGGGTAGTGACATTTCAAGGCCCACCTACAGGAGAAACCGTCGCGCTTAACTGGCACGGGAATCCCGTGCCGGGCACCATGATCCACTTGTGCGCCACACCGACCACTCCTTGCTACGACCCTACGCCGGTCTGTATGGACATCCTCCCGCCGCCGTATTTGTACCCTGTACCATCCTTCCTCACTGTTTGCTCCGGTGATGAAGTGGTCTTCGAGTGGCAAGGCCCGCCAGACCAACACTATACGTGGTCGGCTCAACCCAACGGCATGGCCATCGGCGCCCCGCAGCAGGGCAGCGGCGATCTCATTTTCATCGCCCAAAACCCTACTAACATGACCATTTGGGGAAGTGGGCATATTACACCTGCCTTGGGCGGCTGCACAGGTGTTGGGCTGGCATGGGGTATTTACGTCAACCCCAAGCCCTCCATGAACCAACCCGACAACATCACCGTGTGCGGCGGCAGCCCTGTGTCGGTCACCTTCTCTTCGGCTACGCCCACTACGACCTTCTCCTGGACCAACGACAACCCCGCTATCGGTCTGCCGCCTTCCGGTACGGGCAATATCAACTACGTCAGTCCCAAGGTGCCGGGGCCGCAAACCGCCACCATCACCGTCACGCCCCAGTACACCAACGGCATCACCTGTCCCGGCGACCCGGTCACCTTCCAGATCACCCTCACCGGCTCCTCCGTGGACGACCCGCCCGACATCACCGTGTGCCCTGGCACGCCTGTCAGTGTTGCCTTCAGCGGAAACGCCGCCTCCTATTCCTGGGCCAACTCCAACACCACCATCGGCCTCGCTGCTTCCGGCTCGGGTGACATCGCCTTCAATGCCGACGGCAGTCCGCTACAACAAACGGCTATCGTTACCGTCACGCCACAGCCCTGCCCCTTTGTTTCGCAAAATTTCAGCATCACCGTGCTGCCCGAGGCCCGCGTCAATCAGCCCGACAACGTCACCGTCTGCGGAGGACAGCCGGCGCCGGTCAGCGTGTTCCTCTCGGGCAGCAGCGGCACCACCTTCAACTGGACGAACTCCAACACCGCCATCGGCTTGCCCGCCGCCGGATCAGGAAATATCATCTTTCCGGTACCAAACGTGTCGGCTACGCAAACCGCCACCATCACCATCACCCCCGTGCGCGGGGCCTGCACCGGCGAGCCGGTCACCTTCCAGATCACCGTGGAACGCTGCTGCGCCACCGAAGCCGGCTCGCTCGATACCGCCACCATCGGCGTGTGCGGGCCGAAAATGGTGGCAGTCAAGCACCTCGGCAACCAGAATCTGGAGCCGAACGATACCATCCGCTACATCCTGTACACCAATCCGGCCAACCCGCTGGGCAGCGTCATCCAGTATTCCGACTCGCTGTTTTTCCCTTTCCTGCCCGACACGATGCACTTCGACAGCGTGTACTACGCCGCCGTCATCGCCGGAAACCATTTGCCCAACGACTCCATTGACGCCGCCGATCCGTGCCTGTCTCTCGTGCGCGGCCCGAAAATCGTGTGGTGGAAAAAACCCAGCATCGCGGTCAATTCTCCGCCCGACGCGGTGTGCCGCGACGGCTGCGTGGAGGTGCTGTTTGAGTTGGAGGGGCAGCCGCCATTCGAGTTCACCTGGCAGGTGTCGCAGGGCACACAGGTATTGATGGCTCGGCAGGTGACGACGAGCGAGAAGCAACTCGTAGTGCTGGTGTGTCCACAGGACTTCGATGTGCCGCCCGTGCCGAATGGGGGCTTGCTGGGGTTCATGGTGAGTAATTTCGGAGACAAGGTGTGCTGGTGCGGGGAGTAGGAGGCGCGAGACGTCGCAAATTTCTCACCGCGGAGACGCGGAGGCGCGGAGGTTGAAACGCAGAGTTTTTTCTCTGCGTCTCTGCGGTGAAAAAATCACGCCACGGCGCGGCTGCACGCGACAATTTTGCGCCGCTTATGCACGCGCAAGCCGCCGAATATTACCTTTGGCCGGAAACTTTATCCACCATCTATCGTGATTGATCCACAAGCAATAGCAACCTATTTTGGCGGCGACACCTCGTTGCTGCGCAAGTTTGCCGCTGTCTTTATCGAGGAAGCACCCAGGTTGGTGAACGATATGGATGAAGCATTTGCTTCGGGCGATCTGGCTGCACTGGAACTGCATGCGCATACGCTCAAGAGCCAGATACGCTATTTTGGCTACGCCGATCTGGTCAACTGCCTGCAACAAATCGAGAGCCTGGCCGAAGCCCGGGAACCGGTTGAGGCATTGGCGCCGTGCATGGAGAAGTTCAATCTCGGGTTCCCGGAAGTGTACAAGGCACTGGCGGACCTGGTGGCGTGAGCGTTTCCCTGACCTGCGTAGGTCAATTTAACACAGAGAGCACGGAGATATTTCACAGAGACCCACAGAGATGGCATTTCGAAATCTGACTCTGTGGGTCTCTGTGAAAGGTCTCTGTGTCCGCTGTATTAAAACTCTAGCAAAGTGCAGCACGCACGCTCAAATCAAAAACTTCCCGTTCCGGTAAATCAACGCCCCGTCGGCCCAAATTTCGCCGCCCTGCGTCATGTCGGTGATCATGTCCCAGTGTACGGACGATTCGTTTTTGCCGCCGCATTGCAGGTAACTCTGGCCGATGGCCATGTGTACCGTGCCCCCGATTTTTTCATCGAACAGGATGTTTTTGGTCATCTGCGTGATGCCGTAGTTGGTGCCGATGGCGGCTTCGCCGAAACGGCGTGTGCCCGGTATTGCGAAAATACGGTCGAGGAAATCCTGTCCGCGGCGGGCTTCCCACTTTTCGATGTAGCCGTCCTTCACCCATAGCACGACCTCCTCCACCTCGTGGCCCTGGTAGATGCCGGGATAGGAAAAGCGCACGGTTCCATTCACGCTGTCTTCAATCGGGCTGGTAAATACCTCGCCGGAGGGCATGTTGTTTTGCCCGTCGGAATTGATCCAGGTGCGGCCTGCGGTGTGGAACGAAATGTCGGTGCCCTCGGTCACGTAACGCAGGCTGGAGCAGCCGTTCAGGTGGTCGGTGATGCGCTGCTGATCGGCGCGCACCTGAAGCCAGGCCTGCATGGGGTCGTCCTCGAAAAGTTTGCAGGCGCCGAACACAAACTGCTCGTACTCGCTCAGGCTCATGCCGGCTTCCTGCGCGGAGGCATCGGTGGGGTACTGGCAGAGGTTGCGGCGCAGACTTTTGTCGGCAATACGTTCGAAGTAAGCCTTGTTGATCGGCTTAAGCGTTTCCTGTCGGATGGCCGAGCGATCGGCAGGCGCGTTTTGCATTTCGCGCAGGTTGAACGGTGCGCGGATGTTCAGGTAGCAATCGAAGGTTTCCATGGCCAGTTTGTTCAACGGCGGCGCGGTGCGCAGGGCCTCGGTGGAGCCGTGTTCCAGCAGGATGCGCTCGCGCTCGCGGAAGGCCAGATCGCACTCAACCAGCGCGGCGCCGGCGGCCAGCGCCTCGCGGTACACTTCGCGCAACAGCGGCTCGGCCAGAGTAGTGGTGCTGATGAAAACCTTGTCGCCCGGCTTCACGCGCAGGCAGTAGTGCGTGAGCAGGGCTGCGTATTTGTTCAGGATGGATGTCATGCGCTTCGATTTTGGGCAAAGGTAAGGCGCGTGTTGTCGGGAGCGCCGGGAGGGCTTGTTTTTTAAGCGCGTGGGATAGAGGACACGGTGAGCCACTGTGACACTTTTTTAAACACTCCAGTCAACGATTTTTTTGCCCTGTTTAGTCAAAATTTCGTTGGTACGGCTGAAATGTCCGCAGCCCTGAAACCCGTTGCCGGCAAGCGGAGAGGGGTGCGGAGCGATGAGCACATAGTGTTTGGTTTCGTCAATGAGCGCTTTTTTACTTTCGGCAAATTTGCCCCACAGCAAAAACACCACGCCGTCTTTCCGGTCGGAAATGTGCCGGATAACCGCATCCGTAAACGCTTGCCAGCCAATTTTCTGGTGCGAAGCGGGCTTGCCGGCTTCCACGGTGAGCATGGCGTTGAGCAGCAGCACGCCCTGTTCGGCCCAATGCGTCAGGTCGCCGTGTGCGGGAACGGGCAGCCCGAGGTCGCGGTTGATTTCCTTGTAAATATTGACCAGCGAAGGCGGCACTCGTACGCCTTTGGGCACCGAAAAACACAGGCCCATCGCCTCGCCGGGATTGTGGTAGGGGTCTTGCCCGAGAATCACGACTTGTGCCTGATCGAACGGCGTGGTATTGAACGCGTTGAAAATCAGCGGGCCGGGTGGATAGATCACCTTGCCCGCCTGTTTTTCGCGCACCAGAAAATCCTTGATTTCGGCGAAATACGACTGCTGAAACTCCCCGGCCAGCACCTGTTTCCAACTTGCTTCGATCTGGACGTTTTCGACTTTTTCCGACATGGCATGCATCGTTTGGTGTGTGGCAAAGGTAGGGCACAGGCTGTCCCTTTTTGTCATTTCTACTAAATGACAAAAAGTCCCATACCTTTCGCGCCGAAACGAGCTACCTGTCTTGTCATGCTCTTTAATTCCCTGTCGTTCTTTTTCTTTTTTGCCCTGCTGCTTGGCCTGCACTACGCGCCGTTGCCGTGGCGGGTGAAAAAAATCAACCTCTTGCTGGCCAGTTACATTTTCTATGCCGCCTGGAACCCGCCTTTCGTGGCTTTGCTGTGGCTTTCGACCGTCATTGACTGGTTTGCCGCCAAAAAAATCAGCGAAACGGAAGACCGCGCGCGGCGGCGCTTATTCATGTTGGTGAGCGTGGTGGCCAACCTCGGTTTGTTGGGCTATTTCAAGTACGGAAAATTCCTGCTTGAGAATTTTACCGCATTAATGCAGTCCGCCGGCATAGATTACCAGCCTGCCGCGCCGGACATCATCCTGCCGGTCGGCATTTCATTTTACACGTTTCAGACCATGGCGTACACGCTTGACGTGTACCTGCGCCGCGCCAAACCGGCAGGCTCATTCATGGATTTTGCGCTGTTCGTGACATTTTTCCCGCAGTTGGTGGCCGGCCCTATTGTGCGTCCCACCGAACTGGTTCCGCAGTTTGCCGAACCCAAACAGGCCAACCGGCAGCAAATGCTCTGGGGTCTTGGCCTGCTGACGTTGGGCCTTTTTCAAAAAATGGTGGTCGCCGATACCTTCCTGTCCAAAACCTCGGACATGGTTTTCGGCAGTGAACGCGCCCTGCACGGGCTGGACGCCTGGCTCGGCGTGCTGGCGTTTTCCGGGCAAATTTTCTGCGACTTCGCCGGCTACTCCACCGCTGCTATCGGTATCGCGCTTTGCCTCGGGTTTGCCCTGCCCGAAAATTTCCACTGCCCGTATGGCGCCGTCGGTTTTTCGGATTTCTGGCGGCGCTGGCACATCACACTTTCGTCGTGGCTGCGCGACTACCTGTACATTCCGCTGGGCGGCAACCGCTTGGGCACGGTGCGCACGTACATCAACCTGATGATTACCATGTTGCTCGGCGGCTTGTGGCACGGCGCCAACTGGACCTTCGTGGCATGGGGCGCCCTGCACGGCTTGTATCTAAGCGCCGAACGCGTAGTGCGGGGTTGGTGGGGACATAAACCCTGGGCCTCGTTTCCGGTGGTGACGTTCCTGCTCGGCATCGGCACGTTTTACCTGATCGCCATCACCTGGGTGTTTTTCCGGGCGACGACCTTTTCAAAGGCCGGCATGCTGCTGGCGTCCATGCACGGTTGGCACCCCGACGGGGCACAAATTCTGCCCACAAGCCAGATGATTCTGGTGGCCGGTACCATGACCGCCATGCTGGGCCTGCACTGGGGCCTGCGCAAGGAGACGCTGGAATCGGCCATCAGCCGAAGCCCGGCCTGGCTCGTGGCGACGGTCTGGTCGGCGATGTTGTTTTTGTTAATTATCAATCAAGGAGGCGGCAATGCATTCATATACTTTCAATTCTGAGTCCGGACAATTCGAACGCGCGCTCCCGAAACAGCCCTGGGGGCCGATCGCACTGGTCGTGTTGCTGGTGGCCGCAATTGCTACGGCGGGTTGGGAATTGTACTGGCGCAGCCGGGGATACGAGGTTTCGTACGACGGCACCGACAGTTCCTGGGCCGAGTTCCGGGCAAAGGCCCAACACGCCGGTCCGGAGTACACCATCATTGCCGGCTCCTCGCGGGCGCTGTTCGACATTGACCTGCCCACCTGGCGGGCCGAAACCGGCAATGAGCACGTGATCCAGTTGGCCAAGGAAGGCTCGGCGCCCTTGCCCATTGTGCGCGACCTGATCGAGAACACCGATTTTGCCGGCACGCTGGTGGTATCGGTAGCGCCGGGACTGTTTTTTTTCAAAAACAGCATGCACGACGACGATGCCGAGCGTCTCGTGAAGCACTACCACAACTGGTCACCCGCCCAAAAAATGGAGCATTGGGCCAACCTGCTTATGGAACCAACTTTTGCCTTCGTGGAAAAAGGCGAACTCAACCTCGGCAATCTGTTGCAGGAGGTGGAAATGCCTAACCGGCCGGCGTACCTGTCCGGTTACGACCGCGTGCCCAAACTATCGAACGACACCCGCGAGCGCCAGGCCCGCATGTGGAGCAAGGTGGTGACCGATACGGCGTATGCACACCGCGTGCGTGGTATCTGGTTAGGATTCAGCGCCCGCACCGGCCCGCTTATGCGCCCGGCGGACTATGCCTCCAAAAAGGCCGAGGCACTTTCCGGCAAGTTCCAGCCGCTGCCGCCACCCTTGCAGGTTAGCCCTGCCGAGCGCGATTCGTTTTTTCAGGAAATAAAATCCTGGGCGGGCAAACTCCGGGCCAGAGGCGGCAAAATGATTTTCATTCGACCGCCTTCGGCAGGTATGCTGTACCAACTGGAAGAGCAAAGTTTTCCCCGCAAAGAAACCTGGGATGCTTTGCTGGAAAAAACCGGTGTGCCGGGCATCCATTTTGAAGACCACCCCGAACTTCAGGGTTTCGAACTGCCCGAATGGTCGCACCTGCGGGCCGAACACGCGCCGCCGTTCACCAAAGCCCTGGCCCGGTTGGTGATGCAGGCGAAATGATACCCAATCGAATCAATCGAATCAATCTAAAAATCAATCCGGTTTTTTGCGCCGCCATGGCCTACCGAAACATACGCTTGCATCCGCTGCTCCGGCTGATCTACCTGTTCCTGCGCATAGGAGTCTGGATCAGCGTGCGGGTTTTTTACCGTCGTCGTCTCGTGCTCGGGCGGGAGCATTTCCGTTTTGACGGGCCGGCTATTGTCATCATCAACCACCCCAGCACCCTGATGGATGTGCTGAACTCGGCGGTCGAAATCCGGCAGGAAATGTTTTTCTTAGCCAACTACGGCCTGTTCAAACACCCGGTCAGCAACTGGCTTTTGACCCGCCTGTTTTGCATTCCGGTGAAGCGCAAGGAGGACGTGGCCGATGGCGAAAACCGCAACAACGACGAGGCTTTCGAGGCTTCGTATCGGCATTTGGAAAAAGGCGGCGTGTTGTTCATCGCCGTGGAAGGTGTGAGCTGGATGAACCGCTTTATGCGTCCGCTCAAAACCGGCGCTGCCCGCATCGCGCTCGGCGCCGAAGCGCGCAACGGCTGGAACCTCGGGGTGAAAATCATTCCCGTCGGCATGTCGTATTCGGCGCCGCATCTGTTCCGCAGCGACGTGGTGGTGCAGGCCGGCGCCCCCGTGCAGGCTCGTGACTGGTCGGAAAACTGGCATCAGAATCCGACCTCCGCTGCCGGCGCCCTGACCCAACACCTCGAAAATCAACTCAAGTCGCTTACCATTCACACCCGCGACGAAGCGGGCGAGGCGTTCATCACCCGCCTGGAGGAGGTGTTGCAAAACGAAAATCCGCTACCTCAAAAAGCCGCCTTCGAGCGCTCGCAGCGGCTGACGCAAACTGCGCTGGACAATGCCGAACTGCGCGAAAAAACAGAGGCGTATTTTGCACTTTTGGAAAAACACGGCCTTTCGGACCGAGGGATTTGCGAAGTACAAAGTACGAAGTATGAGGTGCGATTGGCGGGGTTGGTGCTGGGGTTTCCGGTGTTTGCAGCGGCGTATATTTTTTGGTTTTTGCCCTGCTACCTGCCTTGGCTTCTGAACAAAA
Organism: Saprospiraceae bacterium; assembly: GCA_016787285.1. Taxonomy (GTDB): domain Bacteria; phylum Bacteroidota; class Bacteroidia; order Chitinophagales; family Saprospiraceae; genus M3007. The sequence continues at coordinate 16,325 of JAEUUV010000321.1, forward strand.
AAATGAACCTGTACATCGGTTACTCTGCTACGGTGAAGGTGGTGGCGGGCATGCTGACGTTCCCGCTTGCGCTCTGGGGCTGGTACCGGCTGGCGCGGGTTGGAGGACTGGAGGCGGGTTGGGCCTGGGCGGCGCTGTCCGGCTTTGTCGTACTCGGCTATTTTGTGGACATATACCAGGACTGGTGGCAGGGCTGGCAAGCGGTGCGGCGGGTGCGGCGAGAAAAACCGGAGGTAGTGGGAGAGGTGAAAATGCAAAGAATTAAGTTATTGGCAATAGCAATTAACGCCTGACTCAGTTTTGCCCATTCGTGATAACATTGTAGGTTTGTGTCACAAAATCCCACAAAATGGCGAGAGACAAATTTCATCAAGAGGTCAGAAAAGCCTTGGAACGTGCTGGTTGGAAAATTACAGATGATCCGTTGTATCTGAAAGTCGGACGTATTCCGATCCATATTGATTTGGGAGCCGAAAAATTAATCGGAGCGGAAAAGGCCGGCGAGAAAATCGCAGTCGAAGTCAAGACATTCGGAATCCCTTCATTTATCACTGCACTGCATGAGGCTGTAGGGAAATACATCGTGTACCGGGAGGCGCTCAAGCAAATGGAAATTCCCCGCACCCTATATCTTGCAATGCCGGTTGATGTTTATGAAGAATTTGGAGGCGAATCCATCGTTAGTGCTGTTTTTACAACATACCAGTTCAAGATTCTACTCTACGAACCCGACACACAAATCATTGCGTCATGGATAAACTAACAGCCCGCTACCAGCAGATCATTCTTGATATACTGTCGGAATACGCCAAGATTCGATACGCCAACGTGGACGGCGAAAATCAACTTATTTCTGACAAGGAAAATCACCGTTATCAGGTCGTGACGATCGGGTGGGAAGGGAAAAAGTTTATTCACGACTGCCCGATGCGGATGGATATTATCAAAGGCAAAATCTGGATACAGCAAAATATGACAGAAATTGACCTTGGTGAAGAATTGTATAATAGGGGAGTGCCCAAATCAGATATCGTCATCGGTTTCCTGTCACCCAAAATGCGGGAGTATTCCGAGTACGCCGTTGGATAACCAATACCGCCCTATCTTCGCGCCCAAATGACCACACCCACATTCGATACGCTGAACCTCAGCACCCCGCTCCTCAACGCCCTGCGCGACCTCCGCCTCACTCAACCCACGCCAATTCAGGAAAAGGCCTTCCCGGTTGTCATGTCGGGCCGCGACGTGGTCGGTATCGCCCAAACGGGCACCGGCAAAACCTACGCGTACCTGCTGCCCATCCTGCGCCAACTGGCGTTTTCCAAACAAAAAGACCCGCGTGTGCTCATCCTCGTGCCCACGCGCGAACTGGCCATCCAGGTGGCCGGCGAAATACAGAAACTCACGACGTACATGTCCGTGCGGACGCTGGCCGTGTACGGCGGCGTGAACATCAACACCCAGAAATTGGCCGTGCAGGCGGGCGTGGACATCCTCGTGGGCACGCCGGGCCGCGTGCTCGACATGGCCCTGAGCCGTTTCCTGTTGCTGTCGTCGGTGCGGCAATTGGTCATAGACGAGGTGGACGAAATGCTCAACCTCGGTTTCCGCGTGCAACTCACCGGCCTGCTCGACCGCCTGCCCGCCCGCCGCCAGAACCTGCTTTTTTCGGCCACCATGACCGACGAGGTGGACGACCTGATCGAAACATTTTTCAATGGCCCGGTGCCTGTCGAGGTGACGCGCGCGGGTACGCCACTGGAAAAAATCCGGCAAAGCGCCTACCGCGTGTCCAATTTCCACACCAAACTCAACCTGCTGGAACACCTGCTTGCGACGGACGATTCGATTGCCAAAACCCTCATTTTCTGCCCCAGCAAGCGCCTCGCCGACATGGTGCAGGAGCGCCTCGAAGACCGGTTTCCGGGCCGGTTCAGCGTCATCCACTCCAATAAATCGCAGAACTTCCGCATCAACGCGGTGAAAAAATTTGACGCCGGCGAACTGCGCGGCCTCATCACCACCGACCTGCTCGCCCGCGGCCTCGACGTGACCGACGTGACGCACGTGCTCAACCTGAACACGCCCGACACGCCCGAGGCGTACATCCACCGCATCGGCCGCACCGGCCGCGCCGACAGCGAAGGCGCCGCCATCACGTTCGTCACCGAGGCCGAACGCGAATACCAGTCCGCCATCGAGGCGCTCATGGGCAAGGAAATACCCATGCTACCCCTGCCCGAGGGGCTCCACATCTCGCTCGACCTGATTCCGGAGGAACTGCCCTCCAGCCCGATGGTCAACTATCTGCCGAAACATACGCTGAAACATTCACAGGGCGCCTTTCACGAAAAGAAGGCGAAAAACAAAAAAGTTAATCTCGGCAACCGGCGCATCAATGCGAAGAAGCAGAAGTACAAGAAGCCCATCAAAAAAAAGCGCTGAGTTTGTATTTCATTGGTATTGAGACGTGTACCGGCCCCAACGACGGGATTCGGAATGCTACCTGTACCCGGCGCCCGCCTGCCGGACGGCGCTATTTCAGTCATATTAAATTTTAAAAAATAAGTACGGCCAAATACGGGTTGCACGCTAAGCGGGTATCTTTGGATGGGTATTATCACGCTTTCATCCACTAAAATCCGTAATCACGTATGAATTCCGATCACCACAGCATGGATGCACTCCGTGCATTGAACAAAAAAGAACTGGCCTCCCAAATGGGTATCAGCGAGAGCTCGCTGCGACGACTCCTGAAAAAAGCCAATGTGACCCTGGAGCGGGGCTTGATCTCCCCTGCCCGCCAGGCCGAAATCTTCCAGGCCCTCGGCTGGCGCGAAATGACGCGAATTGACGCGAAATGACGCGTTTCCGGAATTTGTCGGCGCCGAACTTTGTGCCGCTGATGCAGCGTACGGGCATCGCGGGAGGAAGAGCCGTCGAAAATCCGCAAAAGAGTAGACGGGGCGGAAGCCGAAAAGCCGACGAGTAGGCATAACGGTTCTACGATATTTTCGTGGACGTAACCCAATTTGCATGAAAAGATTCCATTCAAATGTCCGCAGGTCATTCGGTGTTTGTTTCCGCAGCGCCATGGCCGTGCTTCCTGCACTCCTGCTGTATTCCGCCTCACTACGAGGGCAGGTTCTCGACACCGCTTTTTTTATCAATGAGGCACACCAATGGTGGGATTCCAGTGTGTACCGCTATGCCGCGTTCATCGGAAGCATGCCCGTGGAGCCGGTCTGGAGCGGAGCCGAAGTGGCCGAGGCCCCCGACGGCACACACCTGATTGTGTTGCCCATCACCGGCGGGCCGGAGGTTCGGCTCTCCGACGGCTGGCACGCGACCGCCCAGCAACCCAACGGCGGGGTGCGGCTGGTGCTGAAGCGTTTTTCGCCTGTCCAAATTTTCCCTTTGCTGTTTTTCGTGTACGGCTACACCGACTATGTGGCTGCCGTAGGGCCGGGCGCCGTGTATCCCAGGAACAAGCCGCACAGCCTGGACACTACGTTTACCGGCGAGGCTTTTTACATGTATCCCGGCCTGTTCCCGGGCGATACCCTGCGCTTGGTGAACGGTATCGGCGTGCAGAACGGCGGCATCGCCAAAGAGTTTTATCCCGACCGGACAGGGTCGGGCGGCGTGGGGTACCGATGCTGTGTGACCACCGGGTCGTATGAAGGAGGCATCATCATTAACTCCGGCGGAAACGAATACTTCATACCCGAAATCACCATCACGGAGGACTGTAGCGGATGCACGGATTATTCGGTTCACATTATCCTGAACCCAAGCGGCGGCACCGGCAGCAATCCCAACAACATGAACTGGTCGCCGGAGAATTTTGTCGGCAACAACGGCGGCCCCGGCCCCGGCGGCGACCCCAACGGCGACACCAAAGTAAATCCCAAACTGAACGCCGCGCTTTGCCCCGACGGCTCACTCAGGCCGCCCGACGGATGCAAATGCGACGACGGCTCACCCATGCCGGCTGATGGGGATTGCGAGGAGGAAGAGAGACCTTGTCAGTTGACGCATTTGGATGTAGGAAGAATTGGAGCAACTGTTTGGTTTTGGGAGCTTCCTCTTTTACCTATTCCGGTTGATGTTGGTACTCAGTTAATAGGCCGATTAATAGACTGTGATGATGGTGAAGCCACGTATAAAACACTTGTCAGAAATATTCCCAATGGAAAAACTGTTGATATATTAGATCAACACGCCTCCGTTGTTGAGAATAAAAAACGGGGAAATCCTGCTGGAAGATTAAAGGCATGGGTGCAAGTGGTTGACCACCATGTTAGATTGAGATTAGGAGCTGTATTTTTAGAATTTTCCTTTTATTGGGATGAAGTCGGTGAGGAAGATGGTCTTGGTTACGTTTTTTATTTCAATTAAAATTTTCACACATGAAGAATATCACAATTTTTAGCATTCTAATTTTTCTTCTACTTGGCTGTAAATCGGTTAAAGAAGAAACTAATTCCGAACTTCCGTATCCTTTCAACGGCCCCGGCGTCACCCGCGAGCGGGTGCTGGCTATTGCTGCCAAGTATGGGTTGCAGGACAGTATAGGCCGGAACTTCAATCCTCCGCCGGAAGCGGCATATCCTTACTTATCTGAGGAGTATTTTGAGGGTTACTTTGCAAATTGGCGTAAGCACTTTGATTGGCTTGCACGTACAGAGGAAAGGTGGAAAAAACTGGAAAGTATTCAAACCCTTCAGCAATACTTTGCTTATGTAGAAAGCGACCCTGACACATACAGGCGTAAACTTGACGAGAATGGCGGCATTAACGGCTACAACGATTACAAGGAAGATGTAATAGCAGGCAAATACAACATCTACATCTGCAAGCATCCCAAAATGGGTACATATCCAACCATTGTACCGGCAGATGAGGACAAGCCCGGCACCATCAACGGTCGCCTGCTGCGCAACGAAAACTAATGCAAATCCACACCACCTGAACCCGTCCCGGGCTGCCTTGCCGGCGGCTCGGGACGGTAACTGAACCGACACCTGAAATGAAGTACTTCGCGCTCCTCCACATTTTGTTTTTCACCCTGTCGGCTTGCCGTACAGCCAAAGAAGAATTGACCACCAACCCCGACCTGCCGCCGCCTTTCAACGGCCCCGGCGTCACCCGCGAGCAGGTAGTGGCTATTGCCGCCAAGTATGGGTTGCAGGACAGCATTGCTGTGGGTTATAAGTCAACCACGCTGAAACCGCCACCTCCGGAAGCGTATCAATATCTTTCAGAGTGGTTCTTTGAGGAGTATTTTGCCAACTGGAGAAGGCATCTCAATTTCCTTGAGTACGAAGCGCAACGGCAACAGAAAGTCAATAGCCTTCAAACTGTTCCACAGTATTTCGCCTATATCGAAAGTGACACAAGCCTGTTGCGATCAAAAATTGATTCTGAGGGCGGGCTTGAAAGTTATTCCGCATTCAAAAAAGATGCATTAGCCGGCAAATACCACATCTACATTTGCACAGATGCTAAATCAGGAACATATCCTACCACTATACCCGCCGAAAATGACTACCCAGGTAGAATCAACGGTCGCCTGCTGCGCAACGAAAACTAATGCAAATCCACACCACCTGAACCC
>JAEUUV010000003.1 GCA_016787285.1 Saprospiraceae bacterium
ACATCAAAAATCGATTTTTGGAGCCTCTTTGATACTATCGTCCACCCTCAAGCATCAGGCTGCGGAAAGTTCCAAACCAACAAGTGGGCCGCCTGAAATGAAAAAGACCGCCTCATAAGTGCGACTTATGAGACGGCCTCCACGGTTTTGTGTGTATAAACGATCTCCCGGAACGGAGTTCCGGGCCACAATTATGAAAACTGCTCTTTTGCTCGGCGCTACCGGTCTGGTCGGCAAATGCCTGTTGGATCAATTGCTCGACGACCCGCGCTACGGCACGGTCGTCGCGCTGGTGCGCCGCCAGCTGGATCGGAACCATCCGAAACTCCGGCAGGAAATTCTCGATTTCGACCATCCCGACCCGGCGCTGCTGCGGGGCGACGACCTGTTTTGTGCTCTTGGCACCACCCTGAGCAAAGCAGGCAGCAAGGAAGCCCAGTACCGCATTGACTGCACCTACCCGTACGAGATCGGCAAAATCGCCCGGGCCAACGGCGTGCGGCAGTACCTCCTGGTGTCGTCGGTGGGCGCCGACGCGGGTTCGTCCAATTTCTACCTGCGCACGAAGGGCGATCTGGAAGAAAAAATCCGCGCGCTCGGGTTCGATACGTTCGTGTCGGCGCGGCCGTCGTTTCTGCTCGGCCAACGCGCGGAGTTCCGCCTCGGCGAACGTATCGGCATCGCGCTGGCGCGGGTGTTTGCATTTTTGATCCCGAAACGGTACCGTGGCGTGCAGGCTGCGGCGGTTGCTGCGGTTTTGATCGAACGGGCAAATGCCGGGCTGAGCGGAGAGGTTTTTGTGGAGTCGGAGCGGATTTTGGAAAGTTGATTACATGATTACAGAGTACATGATTGTAGATTTTTGAAGTATCCGTAGCGTACACCGCTGTGGTTTGGCCAAATGCGAAGCGGTCAACGTTACACACTTCTAAAATCAACAATCATGTACTCTGCAATCATGTAATCAAAACCCTACTTTTGCCCCGTTCCACACGCCTCCATGCCGCCGCCCTACAAAGTTTTCACCATTTATGCCCGCGAAGACGCGCAGTACCTTGACGAACTGCGGGGCCACCTGCGTCCGCTCGAAAAAGCGAAACGCATCGCCGTATGGAGCGACCGCGAGATCAACCCCGGCGTGGAATGGGAGCCGGAAATCATAGCCCACCTCGGCGCCGCCGACATTGTGCTCGTGCTTGTCAGCGCGGCCTATTTCCGGTCGGCCTACATCCACGAAGTGGAAATAGAACTGGCCCGCAAGCGGCACGACGCCGGCGAAGCGCGCATGCTGCCCATCATCGTGCGGCAAATTGACTTCAGCGACGACCCGATCATCGGCAGCCTGCAAGTACTGCCCACCGACGCCAAACCCGTGGCCGGCCCCCAATGGCACGACCGCGACCATGCCTGGGCGGATGTGGTGGCTGGGCTGAAACGGACGCTGGATATGCTGGATGCTGCCGAACATCAAGAAAAATTTGGTCATCTGCATCTACCCGAAATGGTGCTCGTCAAGGCCGGTTCCTTCACAATGGGCTGCACCAACGAGCAGGGTGGTGAATGCGACACTGATGAAAAACCTGCGCATTCGGTTACCCTCACTCAAGATTTTTTCCTTGGAAAATACCCCATCACCAATACCCAATACGCAGCTTTCCTAAACGAAAAAGGCAACCAGACGGAAGACGGTGTGCCGTGGATTGACCTGTCGGGCAAATGGAGCGAAGCAGCCCGCTGCCGCATTCTTGTCGAAGGGAATATCTTTCGTTCCCAGAGTGGCTACGAAAACCACCCGGTGATGTACCTCTTCTGGCATGGCGCTGAAGCATACTGTAAGTGGTTGGGCGCCATAACCGGCCATAATTATCGCCTGCCTGCCGAGGCAGAATGGGAATATGCCGCGCGGGGTGGACATCTTGCTCCTGCCCAACAGACCAAATACGCCGGTAGCAATAATGCCGACGAGGTGGCTTGGTGTTGGGAAAACTCGGGCGACAAGCGCAAGTCAGGCGAATGGATTGAAGGAAAACTCAGGATAAATAATTGTCAACCCCGACCCGTAGGAATGAAGAAAGCCAATGCGCTTGGCATTCACGACATGAGCGGTAATGTTTGGGAATGGTGCCATGACTGGTACGATGCAGACTACTATAGAAACAGCCCGGTAGAAGACCCAAGAGGGCCATCTAACATTGGCTTTCGGGTGCTTCGCGGTGGGTCGTGGAATTCTAACACAAGGAACTGCCGGGTGTCTGAGCGCCTCAGATATTTTCCTACCTACTGGCTTTCTGATTTCGGTTTTCGGGTAGCCCGGGACAAATAACCCTTTGGTTTTTCAGGCTTCCAACCCCGAAGGGGTTTTATGTTTATAGGGCAATTGAAAACTCGCGCTCGAAATCCCGAAGGGATTGTATGTTAATTTGTTACGCAAAACATACAACCCTTTCAGGGTTGGCAGGCTGGGTCGGCTGTCACCTCTATAAACATGTAATCCCTTCGGGATTTTGCCGCTGCGATTAGTGAAAACACCTACGGTGTGCACAGATGTTTTGTTGTTCGTCAAGACTTTGTCATTAACCCACGAATTTATTCGTGGGCTTGGAAGGCTGGTTATCTGTGTTCCGAAACCGATTTATCGGTTTGTGTACCGTAAAAACCGATAAATCGGTTTGTCCAATTGGTGCTTGCCTTGATTTTGCCCCACGAATAAATTCGTGGGTTAATGGCTTGCCACCTATTGGCTGGAAGCCGATAAAAGTTGTGTGCATACCGTAGGTGAAAACACCAAGCGTGGCACAAAATGCAAAACCCGTAGAAATCAAACGGGAACTGAGGGCAAGCCCCCCTCCCCTCCGGGGGAGGGGAGGGGGGGTTACCGCAGCCGCCGCCACATACTCAACCCCAACCCGAACAGCATCAGCAAAGAGCCAAGCCACACCAAATTGATCCCCGGAAACACAATGGCTTCCAGCACGATGTAGTCTGAGCGGGGCGCATTTTCGGCGATCTCGACCGGGATTTCGCGTTGCTCTCCGGAGGCCTGCGCGGCGGCGATGGTCATGGTGGCCGTTTGCGGGTCAATGCTCTCGAACCGGAAATGCAGGCCCAGCGCAGGGGCCTCGTCCTTGAGGCTGAACGGACGGCTGTCGCGGATCAGGTACACCGGGGCGGCGGCGCCGGTGCGGCCATCAGGCGCGGTGATTTTCAGGTCGGCGGCCACGGCAATGTCCCCGGGTTCGGGAGCATACGACGGGTGATCCACCGTGCGGTTGATCTTTTCCAACGAGATGCGGTAGCCGTTGAAGTCGACGCTTTGGCTCTCTTTCAGTTGCAGGTCGGTGTATTTCAGTTCCTCCTCCATGCCGAGCCACTGGCCCATGCTCGACTCGTTGAGGCGGACGCGCATTTGCAACTGGCCTACATTGGCGGGCAGGGTAAAGCCGCCTTTGCGCGGGCGCAGGTACAGCATGGGTTCGGCGGGGTAGCCGGTGGTGTCGTCGAGGTTGTAGGCGCGCAGTTTCAGGCCGAAGGCGAGGTCGCCTTTTTCGGGTTTGTACTCCGGGTGTTTGGGCTGTTTGGTGTAGCCTTCCACCACGAGGTAGTGTTTTTTGGTAAAAATCGTGTCGCCCACCACGGCTTCGTAGGGGTCGAATTGCAGGCTGTCTTCCTGCTGCCGGGCAAATTCGGGGTCGAGTTCCGCCTTGGGCAAAGACGACACGTGGGTGAAAATATCGTGCGTCAGGTAGTGCTGGGTCGAAGGGTTGGCGGCCACCACTTTGCTGAACTGGCGGTCGTACATCACGTTTGGGTGCAGCACAAATTCCTCGCCGGTGTAGCCGCCTTTGCCGTCCTGTTTTTTGAACCGCACGGAAAACGTACGCGTTTGCCGCTCGATGGAGTCCTGCAGGTAGGTAGCCTCGAATCCCTTCATCGGCATGGGCGCCTGTTTGAGCAGCAGGATGTTTTTGTTCAGCGACTCGTCGCCCATGCCCTCGATGAGGCCTTCCATGGCGAAGGAATTGGTGGAAATCCACTCCTTGTTCAGGCCGGTGCCGAGGATGCCAAGGGCCAGAATGCCGAAGCCGATGTGCGACAGCGCCGAACCGGCTTGTTTCAGGTTGCCCTTGATGAAGGAAACGATGTAGTCCACATTGGCCGCCAGTCCGAACATGGCGGCGAACAACATGGTGTAGTATTGCCATGCGCTGATGTTCAGCCACAGGGCATTCAGCGCCGTGAGTGCGGCGGCAGCAATGGCGGCGATAGCGAAATGGCGTACGAGTTTTTTCTTCCAAACTTCGGGATTGCGTTCGCCGTAGCGCATCCACTGGGCCACGCCTGTGAGCAGGCCGATAAACACGGCAATCCAGAGCTGGTAGCGGTTGTGGTGCGCCATCGGGTCTTTCAGTGCTGCGCCCACATAGTCGGGCTGGAATGCCTGCACGATTTTGTTCCACACCGGCAGCGAGGTGGCGCCGGTGATGAGCACGGCGGAAAAAAGCAACACGAGGGCCCCGATGAACATCCAGAATTCGCGAGAGGCTGAGGACTCTTCGGCGTTGATGTCGGGTACGTCTTTGCGGCGGACAAACCACATCCAGGCGCCCAGCACGCTGAACACCCCGATGAACAGCACCAACTGGATACCCAGCCCCATCTCCGTGAACGCATGCGCCGAGGTGTCGCCGAGGATACCGCTGCGCGTCAGGTAGGTGGAGTACAGAATGAGGATGAACGACAGCAGGTAAAACGCGTAGGTGCTGCGGATGGAGTAGCCGGTGTTGCGGGCCACGAGGTTGGTGTGGATGCCTGCCACGAGGATGATCCAGGGCACGAGGGAGGTGTTTTCCACCGGGTCCCAGGCCCAGTAGCCGCCGAACGACAGCGCCTCGTAGGCCCAGGCGCCGCCCATCAGGATACCCAGACCGAGAATGGCGCCGGAGAACAACGCCCAGGGGAGGGCCGGTTTCAGCCAGTCCTTGTGCTCGCGCGTCCAGAGGCCCGCTATGGCGTAGCCGAACGGCACGATCGTGGAAGCAAAGCCGAGGAACAGGGTAGGGGGGTGGATGGTCATCCAGTAGTTCTGGAGCAGAGGATTGAGGCCGTTACCTTTGATTTGTGTCAGGTAGTCCTGCTGGGAAAAAATCGGGGCGTCCATGGTTTGGCGCAGCAGGTCGAAGGCGCCGGCGCCGAGGCGGAAATCGCCGAAATACAGCCCGAGGATCATGGAAGAAATGAACACTTCCGCCAGGGCCACCACGGCCAGTACGGGCGCTTCCCACTTGCCGGCGCGTAGCATCAGCACCATGCCCAGCACGATATGCCAGAAACTCCAGAGCAGGAAACTACCCTGCTGTTCTTTCCAGAATGCCGAAAACGTGTACTCGAAGGGCAGGTCGTCCGACACATTTGCCCAGGCGTACTGGTACTCGTAGTATTTGTTGACCAAAATGAAAAACAGCGCGCCGATGACGCTCAGCGTGGCAAAACCGTGCAGCAGAAACGAAAAGCGGCCCAGGTTGCGCCAGCCCTCGAAAGCAGCGGTGTCGCGGTGGCGCGTGGCCAGAAAATAGGCCACAGTAGCCAAAAGCGCAGCCACGAATGAAAGCACCACGCAGAAGTGCCCCAACTGGCCCGGAAGTAAATGTTCGTTGTCGTAGATCATGTCTGAAATTTATTCGCCACACCCAAACCCGGGTACTCCAAGCCCCGCCCGGCGAATCGTAAATCGTACTTCGTAAATCGTTTAACCTTTTTCCGAGCGCACGTACACTTCCTCATCCTTGTACTTGGAGGGGCACTTGAGCAGCATGTCCGCGGCTTCAAAGGTTTCGCCGTTCATCTGGCCGGTGAGTACGATTTGTTCGGAACGCTCGAAATCCTGCGGTTTGCCGGCGCGCAGCACCACGCGGCGCACATCGCCGGCGTCGTCGCGGAGGTAAAAGGCCAGGTAGTTGGGGTCTTTTTCCGGGTTGTATTCCACGGGCTTGTCCTGCACGAGTTGGCCGACGAGTTTCACGCGGTCGCCTTTTTCAGAGGCCTGGGCGAAGTTGGCGTAAGTAGTGACGTCTGAACTGGCGGAAATAAGGATGCCGATGGCCACGGCCACTACGGCTATTGCGATAAGATGGGAACGTTTCATGTCTGTTTGTTTTGCGGCAAAAGTACGCACCTGCGCCTGTGTGCGGGAATGATTTTTGTCAGACGTAGTTATTTAGAATTCGGTACCATCATGCGCTACTTATTTTTGGTTTTGTCAGTCCTTTTCCTCCACTGCAAACAGGAGAACACTATGCAACAAGAACCGTTTAAAATTCATGCGTTCCGGCTGAAGCCCGGACAGAATTTGAAGAAGGAAATCGAAGCCTACGCCCGGAAGGAAAACATTGAAGCCGGTTGGATCATGACTTGTGTAGGTAGCCTGACCCAAACCAACCTGCGTTTTGCCAACCAGCCCGAGAGCAGCAAAAGTACCGGCCACTTCGAGATCGTAAGCCTTGTGGGCACGGTGAGCATGCATGGCTCGCACTTGCACCTTAGTGTAAGCGACAGTACCGGCCAAACCATCGGAGGGCATCTTTCAGGCGAAAATCTCGTGTACACCACCGCAGAAATTGTCCTTGGGGAAAGTACGCAACTGATTTTCACCCGAGAGCAGGATGGATCGACACCGTGGAAGGAACTGCAGGTGCGCAAACGCTGACATTACTTGCCCTCGGCTTTTCGCTTGCATTCCAGCGCCTGCTTGTTGTCGGGCGACTCGGACAGCAACTTGTCGAGCCAGTCCAACCCTTCTTTGACTAACCCGTACTCGATCAACAGGCAGCCGATGGTTGCCTTGGCGTTTTTCACCAGCACGGTGTTTTCAAACACATTTTTGTAGTCTTCCTCGGCGGCTTCTTTCTGCCCGAGTACCTGGCGAGACACCCCGCGACGCAGGAAGGCATCCGACGAGGTGGGCACTTTTTTCAGCAATGCCGTGAAGTCGGCGATGGCTTCGCGGTGTTTGCCCAGCGCCTGGTAACATTTCCCACGGTCGAAATAACTGAAAAACGCTGCCGTGTCTAAAACCTGCTCGGCATTGTAGTCGGCCACAGCATCGGCGTAGCGCCCGGCAAACATTTTGGCGCCCGCCCGCAGGCCAATTGCGCGCAGGTTTGCAGGTTCCAGATTCAGCACCTTGTCAAAACTCCGGATGGCTTTTTCATATTCGCCCGCTCCGAACTGGAAGTGACCAAGTTCGAAGTGCGTGTCCGGGTCTTCCGGGCCGAGTTGAACGGCTTTTTCCAAATCCTTTTGTGCGCCCTCGTAGTCGTCGGTTTTCATTTTTACCCAGGCGCGCCCGAGGTAGGCTTCCACGAGTTTCGGGTTGAGCCGGATGGCCTGGTTGTAGTCCTTGAGCGCCTCCTCGTCGCGGTCGAGTTTGCGGAAGGCGTAGCCGCGTTCGGCGTAGGCTTCGGCTTTTTTGGGGCGCATGGAAATGTAGACATTGTAGTCGTCCAGCGCGTCGTTGTAGTTCACGCGGATTTCGTCCACGTTTTCGATGTCCACTTTGCGTTTGCCGCGTTCAAAGTAGGCGTCGGCATAGTCCTCTTTGAGTTCGATAGCCTGGTCGAGCAGTTCAATGGCCTTGTACGGGTCTTTTTCGGCGAGGGCCTGGTCGTACAGTTTTTTTTCGTCGGAGTTTACCTCCACCGAACCGGTATTGCCCTCTGCTTTTGAAGCCAGTTCTTCCGCCTGTTTCCAGCCGACGGCCACGGCTTCGAGACGGGCGCGTTTGGGCGGGTGGGTTTGGGAGTCGGTATTGGCCGAGAAGGTGTTGATACCCGCCTGTGCCTGCTCCAGTGTGGCGCCGAGGCGGAACATGACGCCGCCGGCAAATTTGTCGGCCTCCAGTTCGTAGCCCTTGCGCACCTTGGGGGTGGTTTCCGTCAGGTCGTGGTTGCTCAGGTGGTGGCCGATTTCATGCGCCAGCACGCAGTATGCCGCCCACTTGGTGTCGGCTTCTTTTTTGAAATTTTCCAGAAATGCCGTGCTGTACAGGATGTAGCGCTGCTTGCCGATGACGGTAGCGAGGGCGTTGCTGCAATCCGCCGAACGGATGACGAAGTTTTGCGGCAGCACGTTCATCTGCATGATCTGCTGCACAATTTCCCGGGCTTCCGAGGAGGCTTCGTAGGCATACAGTTCGGATGGCGTTTCGGCGGCGGCGAAGTTGCATCCGTGCGTGATGTCCAACGGTTCCTGAGCGCACAGGAAAAGGGGAGAGGTACAGGTCAGGGCAAGCAAGATGTGTGAACGGACAAGATGTTTCATAATCGTCGGGTGGTTTGAATTTTTTGGTGCAAGGTAACGACTCGGGAAGCCTGTAGTGGCGGTCGTTTGACAACAATTTCCCGTGAAAAGCGTCTAATCCGGCGACACCAACCGGATTCCGACCTATGCAAACCCAAACGCTTCAAATCGCTTATCAGATTTACCCTTCCCTTGAGGCGCTCCCCGATGCAGATCGCACGCTGCTGGAGCAGGCCCGCCGGGCACTGGAAAATTCGTACTCGCCGTATTCGCATTTCAAAGTCGGGGCTGCTGTGCGCTTCGCCAACGGCGAAATGCTCGGCGGCGCCAACTACGAAAACGCGGCATATCCGATGTGCATTTGCGCCGAGCAAGCCGTACTTGCCGCTGCTGCAAGCCGTTTCCCGGGAGAGCCGATTACGGCTATCGCCATCACGGTTCAAAACCCGCACAAACCGGTGGCTGCTCCGGCTGCCCCGTGCGGCGCTTGCCGGCAGGTGATTTCCGAAACGGAGCAGCGCAACCTGTGCCCGATGCGGGTGATCCTGCAAGGCGAAACCGGGCCGGTATTTGTGTTTGAAAAAGGCAGCGACCTGCTGCCGCTGAGTTTTGGCGGCGACTTCCTTGGCTGATTTACCTGCTCCATGAAATCCGGGCTTCCTGTTTCCGGAAGGGCAGCGCCGCCACGCGCTTGCTCACAAGCCTGCCGAGGCGCAGTCCTTCATCGCAATCCATGCGGTAATGTACGCCGAGAGCAATACGGGAAAGGGCGTTTTCTTCAGCCATTTCCCGGAACGAGCCGAACGAACGCGGCTTGCCGATAAATTCGGTTCGCCCTTCGTGGGTACGGTCGGTGAGCGGGAATGCATCGCCCAAAAAAGCAGTGAGCACCTCGGATACGGCTGCACCGATAGCAGAATGGCCGGAAGGGTAGGAGGGGAAGGACGGGCTGTCGTGCAGGGGCGTCCAGTCGGGATTTACCACCCGATGGATATAGGTTTCGGGGCGTTCGAGGTTGTAGTCGTATTTGTTTTTCCAACAAATCACCAGTGCATCGGCGCTTGCAATGGCAGCCTTCAGGTACAGTTCCAGTGTTTGCGGCAGGGGCAATTCGGCCTGCGCCAATGCCTGGTTGGTTATGGAAATCCAGCGGCCAAGCGGCGATACGGTCAGCCCTGGTACGTCGTCGCTCCAGAATTCGGCAATCCAGTGGTGCTCATTGGAAAGCGGCTTGGACATGGCAAAAACTTCCATTGCCTGAACATGAAACGGCGAACCGGGCTTGTCGTCGTATGGTGTTGGAGGGATCACATCCACGGCTGAAGCCGGGACGAGCAACGACCGCGTCTTGCCCCAATACGGCAAAAGCGCCGGCATGGGATGCGCGCCACCCGGTTTCCAGCAACCGGCACATTCTTGCGGCGTGTAATTCCGATCAAAGTTGAACAAAAATCCTTCATGACCAAACGGGTCGGTGGCCGACCAGCGCCAGATGTCCAAAGCCGTTTTTTTCGCGTAGGTGATGGATTTGGTCAGTACAGAGGCATCGGAGTCGCTTTTAAACCGTCTCAAATTGCCGGATTCCAGCGTTTCAATTTCTTCCAGTAAATGCGGGGGTGCGGTGGGAAAAAACTGCCGAAAAATTTCCGCATAAGCGGCATTCAGGCCGGCAGGCAGGTAAAAGTCGCCCGAATAAGCCGGCGGTTTGGGTAAGCCCTCTATGAATTTTTCGAGCGTTACCGCTTCCGGCATACCGGGCAGGGCGGTCTGCCACGCGGCAAGTTCCACATAACTCCAGGTGCGCGCCGATACCGGAGGCCGGTAGCCGGGGGTGTGGCGTTCCAGTTCGAGCAGAAGCCGGTGCCACTCCAGCACCACTGCTGTGGCAACCCGGTAGTTTTCGGGCTGAACGGCCCCGGCGTCCCGGTTGCAAGCAGCCGGTAGCAGGAAAATAACTGCCGGAAAAACAACCGTGTATAAAATTTTTCTCATGGTCGGTTTGCTTGTCAGGTCAGGTTGACGCCATTGGAAATTGCAGGACGGAAGTTCATGCGGAATACCGTTCCCCGGCCTTCCCGCGATAGCACTTCCAGACCGATTTGATGCAGTTTCAGGATACTGTCTACCAGCGACAGGCCGATACCGGTTCCTTTGACATGCCGTACACCGGCACTTCGGTAAAACGGCTGGAAAATCATCTGTTGATCTTCGGGCGAGATACCCGGCCCACTGTCTGCGATTTCCACCTGGTGGCCACCTTCGGGTTTGACCACAAAACGCACCCGAACGCGGTGGTCGGGGGAGTACTTGCAGCCGTTGTCCATCAGGTTCAGGAATGCCAGATTGAGCAATTGCTCATTGGCCAGTACGCACAGATGTTCCTCGTGTTCCGGGGAGCCTTCCATATCGAACACAATATGGTAGTCGGGGTGCCGGCGCAGAATGGCGTCGCGTGTGTGTAGCAGTGCTTCGTCGAGGCGCACGGGCTGGAAGGCGATCGCTGCGCCATCGGAGTGTACTTTGGCCAACTGGAGCAGGTTTTCGGATACGTCGTTCAGGTGGCGGGTGTCTTCCAGAATAGATCCCAGGGTTTCCTGATACTCCTCGGCAGTTCGTTTTTTCCCTAATGCTACTTCCAGTTGTGCTGTAATGACGGACAGCGGGTTTTTGAGTTCGTGCGAGACGTTGGAGATGAAGTTTTTTTGCATCCGGAAGGCCAGTTCGATGCGGTCGAGCAGCCGGTTGAATGTGGCCACGAGGCGCCCGATTTCGTCGCGACTTTCCGGGGTATCCAGCCGGGACTGCAAATGCGTGGGGTGGATGTTGTCCACTTGTTGCACGATCCGTGACACGGGAGCAAGTGCTTGCCCGGCAAATGCCCAGCCGCCGACGGCCACGATGCCTACGCCGAGGAAAAAAGCGAGGATGAGGATATTGCGTAGTTGAGCCAGTTCTTCTGAATTGAATGTGGCTTCTGCTACGATGACATATTCATGCCCGCCGCGAGTGCGGTGCAGCAGCGCCAGAGCATGCCGCCCGTCCTGCTGAAACCGGTACTCCGTGCTGCCCCTGACGTGCTGAAATACATTGGTTGCCGGCACATTGGCATGGTGGTTGAATGAGAACAAGCGCCTTAGCCGGTAATCGTAAATGGCTATATTTTCACTGAACGGAAGCCGGCTCTCCGAAACCGGCCTCGTCTCTTCCACCGGCACCAATATGCTGGTGGTATCGTGCAGCACCATTTCGGCGGTCATCAGCGCTTTCGAGCGCAGGTGGTTGTAAAACTCATCCTCCGTGATTTGCCGGAATTTGGTGTAAATGAAAAACAACGACAGCAGCAGGATGCCGGCCACGATCGTGATGAACTGAAGGGTGAGTTTTGTACGTATCTGCATTTTTGATAGGTTGAGCGGGTTGAGCGGGTTTAACGGGTTGAGCGGGTTTAACGGGTTGAGCGGGTTTAACGGGTTTAACGGGTTGAGCGGGTTTAACGGGTGGTTTTTATTAAACCCGCTCAACCCGTTAAACCCGTTAAACCCGTTCAACCTTTTTCTAACCCTCTCGAAGAATATAGCCGGTTTTGAATTGCGTGTGAATCAGTTTGGCTTCGAAGTCTTTATCCACTTTTTTTCGGAGGAAGTTGACATATACTTCGATGACGTTGGTGCCGGTATCGAAATCGAGGTTCCACACTTTTTCCGAGATTTCCTGTTTGGAGATCACGCGCATGGGGTTTTTGAGGAAATACTCCATGAGCGCGAATTCTTTTGGGGTAAGCGGAATTTTTTGTCCTGCCCGCCGGAATTCCCGGGTTTGCAAATCCATGACCACATCGGCAAATCGGAGATCGGGCTGGGCCTGGTAACTGTTCACCGGGCGGCGGGCAAGTGCCTGCACACGCACCAGCAGTTCGCGAAACTCGAAAGGTTTAGTGAGGTAATCGTCGGCGCCGGCATCAAAACCGGCCACTTTGTCGTCCGTCTGACCAAGTGCAGTGAGCAAAAGGACAGGCGTTCGGTTCCCTTCGCTGCGGATTTGCCGGGTCAGGTCAATGCCGTTCATGCCGGGCAGGATGATGTCCGACACAATAACAGCATAGCCGCTGGACTGCGACAAGCGCTTTCCAGCGAGGCCGTCTTCGGCAAAATCCACCTCGATCTGGTGTTCTTCCAGGCCTTTTTTGATGGAGCGGGCCAGTTTCGGTTCGTCTTCGATGAGTAGTACGCGCATACTTGAAGTAGCAAGATTAGGTGATGCAACCGAGAGATTCGTTCCAACTTTGGCTGTTCTTCCGGCAGATCATGTTTTTTTAAGCACTTTTTAAGAAGAAGTCGAATGACTTGGCCTCAATTTTGCCTCACAATCGGACATTCGTTCAAATCAAATTCAACTTGTTAATCAAATTTTTTCCAATGAAAAATCTTCACTTTACTCGCCTGTTGGCTTTTTTATTAGTTAGCATAGGACTCTGGTCGTCTTGTGGCGACGGCAAGTTCGACACGGTGGACAAAGGGGTTGCTTCGTTTTCCAACGAATCGGCGCTCTCCTGGAACCTGCTTTTCACCGACATTGACCGCCATGCCATTAATTTCCGTCCCGGTCCTGCGCCGCGAGCAGCGGCATATCTCGGATTTGCTGCTTACGAGGCCTGTGTGCCCGGCATGCCGAAGTACAACTCGTTGGCTCCATTGTTCTCCGGTGTAACAATTCCGGCGGTCGAGTCCGGCGAATATCACTGGCCGACGGTGATCAACGCAACCTACGGCTATCTGATGCCGCGCCTTTTTGCGCATGTTTCGGCCACGCACAAACAAAAGATGGCGACACTGGAAAGCCAGTTGGAGAACAAATACCAAGCCGAAACCACGCCTGAAATTTTTGAGCGTTCGCGTCGCCGGGGTCAGGAGGTGGCCAAGGCGGTTTGGGAATGGTCGGTGACCGACGTACATGGCCACGAGGCCTATCTGGATCCTTTCCGCGGCTACGACTGGCAGGCCCGGGTGACCGGCCCCTCTTCCTGGCAGCCCCTTCAGCCCGGCCCGGGCAATGGTCTGTTCCCCTACTGGGGCAAGGTGCGAACGTTTGCACTTCCTGAAACGGAAAAGATCTGCCGTCAGCCGCTGCCGTACAGCGAATCGCCCAACTCGCAGCTCTATTCTCAGGCAATCGAGGCATACGCCCAGAACACCCCGACCTTGTCGTATGAGTCCGAATGGGTCGCTGAATTCTGGAGCGACGACATTACCGACCTCACGTTCAGCCCGCCCGCCCGTTGGATTGCGGTCGCCAATCAGGTGATTGACCACGAGCAAGTGTCACTCGAAACCGCCCTCGAAGCATACGCCAAAGTGGGCATGGCAATAAACGATGCAGGTGTCGGATGCTGGAATTCAAAGTACTACTACAACTTTGAGCGCCCGCAATCGTACATCCGCCGCTTGATTGATCCCACGTGGGACACCAATCTGGAAAACCCGATCACCGGCGAAAAGAGCCTGACTCCCTCTTTCCCGGCCTATCCCTCGGGGCATGCTACCTTTAGCGGCGCCGGCGCGGAGACACTTGCCAGCGTGTTCGGCTATTCATATTCCATGACGGACCGTTGTCACGAAGGTCGTTTCGAGTTTGTGGGGACTCCGCGCACCTTCGGCAGTTTCTACGAAATGGCGCTCGAAAACGCCTGGTCGCGTGTGCCGCTGGGCGTTCACTTCCGTATGGATGCAGAAGAAGGCCTGCGTTACGGGACGGCAATTGGCCGCCACGTGAACAACCTGCCCTGGAAAAAATAGGGTTCAGCCCGCCTTTATGTACAAGCCGCACGCGCTTGTCATCCCGAAGGGAAGACAAGCGCAGTGCGGCCTCTTTGTTTATCCAAGAGCCACCCAACTGCGTCGGTCCATCAAACTTGTACAACCTGATGTTCCCATTTATCACCCAACGAGCAATTGCCCTCGCCACAGTATTGACCCTCGGTTTCTGCTTCGCGTGCAACGAAAACCCCAAACTGCTGCCGACTCCCGCACAGCCTGTCGAGAAAACCGAAAAATACGGCACCGGATCTGTCTCCCGCCGCTATCAGGAAATTGGTGGCAAAAAGCAGGGCCTGATGACCGACTACTACCCGGACGGGCGCCTGAAAGCCGAGCGCTGGTTCGAGGATGACAAACAAACCGGGCGCACGGCACTGTACTACCCCGGTGGTCAAATCCGTGAAGTGCAGTACTACGAAAACGGCCTGAAAGAAGGCGGCGACACGCTTTTTTACGAACATGGCCGCGTGCAATTTGTCGCAAATTTCCACCGGGAAAAGAAAAACGGCTACCTGCGCAAGTGGTCGCCCACAGGCGACCTGATTTTCGAGGCCCGGTACGAGATGGATTCGTTGGTCGAGGTCAAAGGGAAGTCCATCAAAACGGTTCAATAATTTTACCTGGCGGCAACAATCCGGCGCCTGTTACTTTTGCGCCGCCATGAACGAGACCACGCGCGCCTACCTGTACCTCCATTTTTGTGTTTTTTTGTGGGGCTTCACGGCCATACTCGGCAAACTGATCACCTTGCAGGCCCTGCCCTTGGTCTGGTGGCGGGTGCTGTTGTGTTGTGCGGCGCTGTGGTGGTTGTTGCCCAAAGGACAACTCCGCGGGTTGAAGCGCCGGGCCTTCTGGCAAATGCTCGGTATTGGCGCTTTGGTCGGGTTGCACTGGCTCTGTTTTTACGACGCCATCAAGCGCTCCAACGCCTCCGTCGCCGTGGCGACCATGGCCACCACCTCGTTTTTTGCCGCCCTGCTGGAGCCGGTCTTGATGCGTCAGCGGATCAAGTGGCACGAACTCGCGCTGGGCATCCTGATCCTGCCCGGCATGGCCTTAGTGGTGGGCAACCTCGATTTCAGCATGCGAACCGGCTTCGCGGTAGGTGTGCTTGGCGCCCTGCTCGCCGCCGTGTTTACTGCGCTGAACAAACGTATGCTCGACACCGAGCCGCCGCCGCCCTTGGCCATGAGTTTTGTGGAATTGTTCGGCGCGCTGGTAGTGTGCTCGCTGGCGCTCCCGGTAGTGCTCGGTGTTTCGCCCGAACTGCGTGTGGAACCCATCGGCTGGGACTGGGCCTGGATGCTGCTGCTTGCCTGGGGATGCACCTTGCTACCGTACTACCTCACGCTCAAAGCCATGCGGCACATCAGCGCATTTGCTACCAACCTGACCATCAACCTTGAACCGGTGTACGGCGTCGTGTTGGCCGGCTTGTTTTTTCAGGAACACGAAGGACTTAGCCCCGGGTTTTATGTGGGCGTGGCGATCATCCTCCTCGCGGTGTTCGGACATCCTTTTTTGAAAAAGTTTTGAGTTTTGAGTTTTGAGTGCCACTCAAAACTCAAAACCCAAAACTCAAAACTTTCGAGCGTAGTACGAAATGTACGCATAGCAGGGCAGCATGGTAATCTGGAATGCTGCCCGGAATCCAAGGCCTTCCATTTCGGAGAGCAGGCCGTACAGTTGCGGCAGCAATGCTCCGCCGGCAATACCCATGATGAGCAGCGCAGAGCCGGTTTGGGTGAAACGGCCCAGCCCGTTGATCGCCAGGGGGAAAATAGCCGGCCACATCACGGCATTGGCCAGGCCCAGCATGGCAATGCTGAACACCGCCGCCGAACCCGACAGGAAGTAAGTCGCCACCGTAAGCGCCAGCCCGAGCATGGCCGAATAGCGCAGGAATTTTTGCTGTGAAATGTACTTCGGGATGAGCACAATGCTCAGTACATAGCCGACCAGCATGGCGCCCAGTGTGAACGAAGTGAAGAACTTGCGCTCGTCCAGTTCGAAGCCCAGCGACCGGCTGTACACCACGATGCCGTCGCCGGCCATGACCTCGGCGCCTACGTAAAAAAAGATAGCCAGGGCACCCAACAGCAGGTTCGGAAATTGCCAGATGCTCGTGCGCCCGGCAGTGTCGGTATCGCCGGCAGGATCGTCGGCAGGATTCACTTCGGGCAGAGCCGAACGACGTATCAGGAATGCCAGCACGGCCAGTACCAGGGACATGACGATGTACGGCAACACCACACGGCCGGCCAGTTCGTCCAGCAAAGCCGATTTTTGTACTGCATCGGTGGCGGCGGCTACCTGTTCTTCAATGGCGCCGGCATTTTTCAGCACAATGCTGCTCAGGATAAGCGGACTGAGAATACCTGCCACCTTGTTGCAGATGCCCATGATGCTGATGCGCTGCGCCCCGCTCTCGATGGGGCCGATGATGCTGATGTACGGATTGGACGCCGTTTGCAGCAGCGACAAACCCATGCCCTGCACAAACAGTCCGGTCAAAAACAGCGGAAAAGCCCGCATGCTGGCTGCCGGCACGAAAACAAGACAACCCACTGCCATCACCAGCAGACCCAGCGCCATGCCGTTTTTAAACCCCGTACGTTGCAAAATGGCGGACGACGGCAGCGCGAGGAAAAAATAACTGATGTAAAAGGCGAAGGTCACGAGCAGCGCCTGCCAGTCGTACTGCAGGTCGCAAGCCAGTTTCAGGAACGGGATCAGCGTGCCGTTGAGCCAGGTGACAAACCCGAAGATGAAAAACAGCAGGCCGATGATGGTAATCTGATACAGGTAGCCGGAAGGGCGGGAGTTGGTGTTTTGCATGACAAAATTCGAGCGCAGCGGTGTAGGAAGAAGTGAACAGGGTTTTGGACTTTTGCGGCCCGGCAAATGTAATGCGGAATTGATTCTGCGCAAACCGCCCGGTTTTTATCCAACAACACGACGAACAACACACCATGCAACCCACACTTCTCGTCCTTGCTGCCGGCATCGGCTCCCGCTACGGCGGCCTCAAACAGGTGGACGGTATCGGCCCCGGCGGTGAGGCCATTCTCGAATTTTCCGTAAACGACGCCCGGCAAGCCGGTTTCGGCAAGGTCGTATTTGTCATTCGCAAAGACATCGAAGACGAATTCCGCACCCGCCTTGGCCACAAAATCGAACAGCGCATGCCTGTGGAGTACGCGTTTCAGGAAATGGACTCCGCGCTCGACTGGCTGCCCGAACGTCCGCACCGCGAAAAACCCTGGGGCACCGGCCACGCCATTCTCGTGGCCCGCGACTGCATCCGCGAGCCGTTTGCCGCTATCAATGCCGACGATTTTTATGGCGCGGACGCCTTTCAAACCATCGCCGCTTTTCTGAAAAACGACTGTGCGCCCGACCGCTACGGTATGGTCGCTTACCGCCTCGGCAATACCCTGTCGGAAAACGGCGCCGTGTCGCGCGGAGTGTGCAGCGTCGGCCCCGACGGCTTGCTCACCGACGTGACCGAGCGCACCAAAATCGAACGTTTCCCCGACGGCATTCACTACGTGGACGAAAGCGGCGCACGCCACCCTCTGGCCGACAACACGCCGGTTTCGATGAACTTCTGGGGTTTTCATCCCGATATTTTTCAGGAGTTGGACGCCCAGTTCCGCGCATTTGTGCACGACAACCTGGAGCGGCCCAAGGCGGAGTTTTACATTCCCACGGTGGTGAACAACCTGCTGCGGGCCGGCAAAGTGCAAGTGCAGGTGGATACCTGCGAAAGCCCCTGGTACGGGGTGACCTATCCGGCGGACAAAGCCACTGTGCAGGCGGCGCTGGCCCGGATTTACCCGGAAGGGCTAAAAAATTGATTCTCCGGTCAGCGTTGTCAGTAGTTCCAGTGCCTTCATGCCGCGCACGGAATTGCCGAAGCGGTTGATTTCGGGACTCCACACGGCAGCCGCCCAGTGGCCCGGCATAATGGCTGCGATGCCGCCGCCCACGCCGCTTTTTCCGGGAAGCCCCACGCGAAAGGCGAACTCGCCGGCTTCGTCGTAAAACCCGCAAGTCAGCATGACGGCGTTCAGGCGTTTGGTCTGGCTGACGCTGAGCAGACGTGCTGGTTGATTGGTTGACTGGTTGGCTGGTTGATTTGTTGACTGGTTGATTGGTTGACTGGTGGGGTGGGGGAGGATGCCGTGGTTGGCGAGGAAAAGGAAGGAGCGGGCCAGTTCGAGGCAGGACATGCTCAGGGAGCAGTGGTGGAAATACGCGTCCACGACCTGCTCGACCGGGTGGTGCAGGTTGCCGTGTGCTTTCAGGAAATTGGCAAGGGCAATGTTGGTGAAACCTGTGGCGCGTTCGGAGGCGGCCACGGCATAGTCGTAGTCCACCTCGGAACTTCCGCTGAGTAATCGGGCAAAATCAAGCACGGCGGCTTTGGCATCGGGCAGGTGTTCGAGCAGCACATCGGTCATCACCAATGCGCCGGCGTTGATGAACGGATTGCGCGGGATGCCGTGTTCGTATTCCAGTTGCACCAGCGAGTTAAACGGGTTGCCGGAGGGTTCTTTGCCTACCCGTTCGAACAGTTTTTCACCGACCTGCCGGATTGCCAGGGCCAGCAGAAAAACCTTGGAAATACTCTGCACGGAGAAACGCTCCGACGCGTCGCCGGTGGAGAAAACCTGTCCGTCGAGCGTCACCAGCGCCATACCAAAACGCTCGGGGGGCACCTTGGCCAGTTCGGGAATGTAGGAGGCGACGTTGCCTTCTCCGGCAAGGGCAGATGCTTCCTGCGATACCTGTTCCAAAATGTGTTGGTAGTTCATGCAAAATGGAGATTCTCCGAATTTTGGTCGTGAAGGTATTTTGTTTTTCCGATTGCTACTTGGTCAATCAACCTAAAGAACAAGGCTATACCTTTGCCCCCAATCAACCAGTCAACCAATTAACCAGTCAACCAGCCTTCGACGCATGACCAATACCCAGTCTGTACTCTCGCAGCGTGTCCTGCACCTTGCCGAATCCGAAACCCTCAAGATGGCCCGTATGGCTCGCGAATTGCGGGCGCTTGGGCACGATGTGATCAGCCTCAGCCTCGGCGAGCCGGATTTCGATACGCCTGATCATATCAAGGAAGCGGCTTACGAGGCCCTGAAAGCCGGTTACACCAAGTATACCCCGGTGCCGGGTTTGCCGGAGTTGACCAAGGCGGTCAGCGAAAAATTCAAGCGCGACAACCACTTGGACTACAAACCCGAACAGATTGTGGTGAGCAACGGCGCCAAGCAGTCCATCTACAACCTGTGCCAGGCCCTGCTCGATCCGGGCGACGAAGTGGTGATGTTTGCGCCCTACTGGGTGTCGTACTGGGAAATCGTCAAACTGTCGGGCGGGGTACCGGTGCCCGTGTATGCGGGTGTAGAACGCGAGTTCAAACCCACGCCCGAGCAGTTGGATGCTGCCATTACGCCGCGCACCAAGTTTGTGCTTTTCTCCTCGCCCTGCAACCCAACAGGCACAGTGTTCGACCGCCAGGAACTGCAAGCCTACGCCGATGTGCTGGCCCGGCACGAGCACGTATTTGTCGTCAGCGACGAAATTTACGAGTACATCAATTTCACGCACGAGCACGTCAGTATCGGCAGTTTGCCACAGATGAAAAGCCGTACCATCACGGTCAACGGCTTTGCTAAAGGATTTTCCATGACCGGCTGGCGGCTCGGCTACATTGGTGCGCCCAAATACATAGCCGATGCTTGTGCCAAAATACAAGGCCAGGTGACCAGCGGTGCGGCGTCGTTTAGTCAGAAGGCCGGCGCCGTGGCGCTTATGGCTGATCTTGGCCCGACAAAAGCCATGCGCGAGGCATTCCGAGAGCGGCGCGACATCGTGCTGTCCATGCTGGAGGAAATACCCGGCATCAAGGCAAACCACCCGGAAGGAGCGTTTTACGTGTTCCCCGACGTGACCGCCTTTTTTGGAAAAACCGACGGCCACACGGTCATCCGGAACGCCGATGACTTTTGCGACTACATCATGTCGAGCGCGTATGTGGGGCTGGTTTCCGGTTCTGCATTTGGCGACCCCAACTGCTTCCGGTTGAGTTATGCGGCCTCGGAGGAGCAACTGCGGGAGGCTATCGGGCGGATGAAGACGGTGTTGGGGCGGCTGCGGTAGGGGAGAAGGGGAACGGTTAAACTTTCTTTAAAAAAGGGCATGGGTTTAAAATATTGAAAATCAATATTTTAACGATGTTTTTTAGAGGTATAGGTACAGAAAAGAGTACAGAGTAGATCTGCGGCACTTACAAAGCATTTTTCTGGATACGTACTGCTTCACGCATCTTGACCTGCTCTCCGCCTCCACTCCTCCACCTCTTTCTGCAACTCAAACACCTGCTTCAACAACCCCACCTTCTCCTGATTCAGCGCACTGATCGTCTCGTGCGCCTCGATGAGTTTGGTCTGCAACTCGATGATCTTGTTGCGGAACTCTTCCTTGCCTTCCACGGCGGCGGACAGGATTTCCTCCGGCTTCACTTTTATGAAGGTGCCGAAGTAGCCCTTCTCGATGCCCATATATTGGTATAGTGCTGCCGCAACTTTTTCAAAACGTTTCCGGGAAGTGCCCTTCTCTGCCAGCACGATATCCGACTGAAATATCTCCTCCCCTCTCTGGAAGCCGTTCGGAAAATCCGGCTTCATTTTCTCGTGCAACACCTGGGCCAGGTCGCGGGTGCTCATGCCCATGTCGGCCTCTCGCCACTGTTTAAGTTTTTCGTGTGCTTTCATCGAAAAAAATCATTTAAAGCTTGACAAACTCAAAATGCCGCGTACATTTGCAGCATCATATCTTAATCGAAAATTTATCACTTGGTTTTTGCAAATAAACTCATCGCATGACCGAACACGAAATTCTCGCGCACTTCCTCAACACCATCTACGCCTCGCAAAGCGAAATGTGCAAGGCGCTGGGTCTGGACAAAAAATCGCAGCCCCGGTTCAGCCAGGCTTTCAAGGGGGAAAAGCACTCCTTCGCTCTGATCGTTCGGACCTGTGAGGAGAAGCGGGTAATGTCCAGATTTTTTTTGCAGGGAATAGCACAAATATTCAAAAAAAAGGATGAGGAAATTATCACACTTCGCAAAAAACTAATCGAAAAGGATTTGGAACTGGATCGGGTAACCGCACTTTTTCAGGCTTACTTATCAAAATTTCAACGGGATGATTACGCTGAGTCAGCAAGAAATGCAGCACATTGAGGAGCAGTTTGCCGTGGCAATGACCAGGGCTTTTGAAAAAATTCAGGGCAGCCTCAACCAGGCTTCGCTCGCTGCTCCGCACTGGGTGAGCCACGTCGACGCCATCGAGAAGATGGGCTGGCCGGACATTTTGCTCAAAAAAGGCGTGAAAAACGGCCATCTCAATCCGATCAAATTTCAGGGCAAAGGCGGCACCCAGTACGATGTACAGGAACTGGGCGCCTACAAAGAATGGCTCATGGCTGAGCGCCGCGCCAACCGCCTCCATCCGGACTATATCACCAACACCTTGGTACCATCAATACCCGACAACAATGTTTTTCCTGACCATTCTCGTAAAGGACGCCCGGAGGCTGGGCTATCTCGTCGCCGGAAACCCGCTGCGTGACCGCGGCGAGCAAGATGAATTCGTGGACATCCGGCTGGACGACAGTTCCGAAGAAACCGCCGTGGTCACAGCCACCACGCTGGCAGAAAAGTACCAGCTGGAATACTGGGAATTGTTCCGGGTTGTGCCGGTGCGGGGCTGCCA
>JAEUUV010000011.1 GCA_016787285.1 Saprospiraceae bacterium
CCACACGCCCGACTCGCTGCGCTACGTGGTGAAAGACCTCTTCGAGGACATCACGCTCTTCGAAAACCGCTGCAAGGAGATGACCGCCAAAGACCTCGGCAACGGCAAATGGGAGGTGACCATTCAGGTGGAATGCCGCAACCTGAAAGCCGACGAACTCGGCAAGGAAACCGAGGTGCCTGTGAACGACTACATCGAGATCGGCGCCTTCGCCAAACCGGCCTCCGGCAAAAAGTACGGCAAAACCCTGCACCGCGAGCGCGTGCGCATCAGTCAGCCGGTTTCGACCTTCACCTTCACCGTGAACGAAAAACCCGACAAAGCGGGCGTGGATCCGTTTTCGTTGCTGGTGGATCGGAACCCGGAGGATAATTTGAAGGGGATGTGAGCAACGGACTGCGTATCTGCCCGCTGGAGGTGTTTTTGGAACGGGAGATGGAAAGAGGGTGATCAGGAAAAGCGCATCGCGCGGCATGAGAGTGTTCAGAGAACTGCGTCAGCCCTCTGAACACTCAAGGCAAACGCATCAGTTTTTCAAAAACGCGTCACGATTTGCCTCCAGCCACTGCCGAAAACTTTTCAAAGCCGGGTTGAGTTTGCGGGTGTTTTCTATACTTCGTGCTGCACAAAATTCGGTCTCACAGTCGCGCTTGAACTGGAACATATTGCCCAAGTCGTCGGCACCTGGAAATCCGAAGCTACGATAGACGTCAGGGGGGACGGCATTATAGGCGACGGGTTTGCCTATCACCTGACTGAAAGCAGCAGCCATCTCGGTGCCGGTCAGGTGTTCGCCGGCAATGCCAATAGTTTGTCCAGTCGCAGGGGCCCCGGCCTTGAATATGCCGAATGCACAACGACCAATGTCCTCCGCTGCAATACCGGGCAATTTGGCATCGCCCATTGGGAATGTGATGGCGAGATTTCCATCCGGGCCGGTGGTTGGCGCCATGCCGAAGTGGATGAAATTGTCCCAGTAGAACGATGTATTTAATAGCGTAACAGGCAGGCCACGATTAAGGAAGAAGTGGTTTGCTTCGCCCTTGGCGTCAAAATGCGGCACGTTGTACTTGCCCATCAGCACGGGCATCTGCCCACTTCCAACAGGAATGGCTTTGCGCGTGTCTTCCAGGGTGGACCAAATCACATGCTTCAACCCGGCGTCGGCGGCGGCAGTGGCCATTATTTCTGCCTGCGCGAGTTCTTTTTCGGGCGAGAAATGTTCCCAAAAATTAGTGATGCAAAATGCACCATACGCCCCGTTCATGACACGCGCGACACTTGCTGAATCGTCAAGGTCGGCAGCAACTACTTCCGCGCCGGCTGCGGCCAGCGCTTTTGCAGCATCCGAGTCCGGCTTGCGGGTAACAGCTCTGACAGCAAACCCCGCAGCGGGTTCAGCAAGGATAGCACGGGCTAAACCGCCACCTTGCGCGCCAGTAGCGCCAAATACTACAATGAGTTTTTTATCCATAAAAATTTCATTTAAAAGTTTAATTAACAAATAGTTGCGAAACAACTTACTGGAACAAAAACAAAAAAAAAGGTTTTCGCTTTACTGGGTGACTGGCAAGAAACCAATATCCGAACCAACGCAAATCGTAGCAACCCGTCACCCCGTACAACCCGTATACCAGCCCATCCATCTCCGCTTCCAAGGCCGAGGTGTCTGCTTGCGGGTCGGCGGGTTTGGCGGAAAGTATGCGGGCGACAAAGGATTTGAATCGGCATCTTTTCAAATGCTCATTCTTCCGGTTCATCGGATATCCATTCGAAAAGATACTCCTCCTTGTAGTCAACTTCGCAGCGTTTCAGAATTTCCAGATATTCCTCCCGAAACGATTTTTTCCTGTGGTGCTCTTTTTGGTTGCGGATATAGTTGGCCACCTTGTCCAATTCAGAATGGCTGTGCGAAAAATAGCCATAGCCTTCCTGCCAGTTGAATTTGCCGGCAACCCATTTTTTGTCGTTGATAAAATTGGTGGACTCCTTTTTCAACACTTGCACCAAATCAGAAAGCGCCATGTACGGCTTCAGGCCGACCAGCACATGAACATGATCAGGCATGCAGTAAATGGCTATCACTTTGTGCTTTTTCCCCTGAATGATACCAGTCATATACATCTGTAACTCCTCTCGAAAGGATTCACGAATGACATTTGCCCGATATTGGGGAGTGAAGACGATATGCGCGTAAAATTGTCCAAATGTGCCGGCCATGATGCAAACAGGTTTTAGGTTAATTGCCAAAAGTGTGTTCAAAGGTAAATCCCGAAGGGATTACATGTTTATAGCCCAACGAAACATCCGTGTGCAAATCCCGAAGGGATTACATGTTTATAGCCCAACGAAACATCCGTGCGCAAATCCCGAAGGGATTACATGTTTATAGCCCAACGAAACATCCGCGTGCGCAAATCCCGAAGGGATTATATGTTGGTCGCAACGTGTTAACATACAATCCCTTCGGGATTAAAACACCCGACGCCATCGGTGCTATAAACATATAATCCCTTCGGGATTTTTCTTACCGCCCCTCCACGACCGCAATCTCCGACTCCGTCAAACCGTACAACCCGTACACCAACGTATCCACCTCCGCTTCCAAGGCCGACGTGTCGGCTTGCGGGTCGGCGCGCTTGGCGAATCCAATCCCGAAGGGATTACATGTTTATAGC
>JAEUUV010000012.1 GCA_016787285.1 Saprospiraceae bacterium
AGGCAAAAAAAGCCACTTTTTGAATCCCAAAACAGGTTCAAAAAGCGGTCAAAGGTAAGGTGCTGTATGGGAACGTCAAATTTTGCAACTTGCAGTGACTCCGGTTCAGTAAAGCACCACGCGTCGCACGGCTGTGCCGGAAGCTGTTTGCAACCAAACTACCGCCGTGCCTTTGTACGCTGTTGTGATGGAACCGTCGCCGATCAGTGTGGTTTGCAGCACTTGTTTGCCCGCAGGATCGAAGAGCGTAACCAGAAACGAAGTAGTCGGGTCGGGCATTGAAAAAAAGAGGGTACCCGAACTCAAACTGGGGTAAACATTTACCGGCAACTCGGCAGGTGTTTGAACGGGCAGTGCCTTGCACAACACGACGCCCAACCCTTCAAAAGAAAAAGAACCGGATTGAAAACTGCAAAACTTGCGTTCCGGGCCGTCCACTGCAGCGGCAGTGGGTTCGTCTAAAAACAGGTATGCCTCGGTGAGGCAGTCTTCACCACCAATTTTATGCAGTCCTTCCACACAGCCGATGCCTTCGATGAGTGTGCCTTTTTCGACCGGCGAGTTCAGCCATCTGATGACCTGTTTCACGCGGGTTTGGCTACCGATGTCAACTGTTGTCACTTCCGAGATGACGTATGCCAGATCCGGGTTTTGGTTTTCATAAAGCGGTAAATGAACCGTATCACCGACGTTCAGGGCAAAATCGTACAACATCAGTTCGTCATAAGAAACTACAGGCCACTGGGAACGCGCAAATACTTTTTGTCCTTCCTGACGCATCAGGCGAAAATCCGAGGAATAGGTACCATTGGCAAACTGAGCGTTGCGAAGCAGTTTTTTGTACGCCACGCCATCAACAACAGTATCTTTTTCGGGCATGATAGTCTCGATACCCTGCCCGACCCAGCCGGACGTGATGTGGAATGTCCATTGGTCGGCAGCATTGAACCAGGTCACTTGGGCGGTGCTTGTTTGAGCCAAAAAAAGGAAAAAGGCGAAAAGTGTAGCGGTGTGTTTCATGCTTAATTCGGTTGTGTTTTGCGTACTGATAATGTAACGTTTGTTCTGAAGACACCCCAACTCGGCAATGCGTTGGCTTGACCTCAAATTTTCCTCGGAAAATCAAACACACGCCGGTTATGTCGGGATTTGGCGGCGTTGACGGTTGTGCTGAAGGTGCAGGTACAGAGTACTTGAGTTTACTGCCAAATGTTATAATAATGGCAACGCGGAGTACACTGCTTTTGCAGATTTATACGGATTAGGTTTTCATAATTAAAAGAAAAATCCGTGTAAATCTGCAAAATCAGTGTACTCCGCGTTGCCATTGACTCTGCGAGCGAGCAAGCAAGCGTACGCTCAGGCCGTCTGAATCCGGTTCACTAAATTTTCTACCACGTAGCGCTTCATGCCGGTGTGCAGGTCGTCTACCCGCGTTTCGAGTTTTTTCATCACGACGTTCACGATGATGCCCAGCACGATGGCGAGGATCGTGGTGAAAAAGGCCGTACCGAGGCTGTCAATCAGCACCTGGATGTCGCTGCTGCTGATAGCAGCCTGCGGCACGGCGGCAGTAGCAGTACCGGCTGCGCCGGCGGAGGGGGTGGCGAGGGCCGTGGGCTGGGCTTTTCCCATGTTCAGGATGGCGGCAGCCATGCCCAGCACCGTACCCAAAAAACCGAAAGCGGGGATTAGATTTTGACACGTATTGATCAACCAGAATTCCTTCTCGACCGTGCGGCGGTTCATTTCGCTGACCGTTTCCACCATGGCCAGCGATTCGGAGGGCGAGTGGCTGGAGCGGAATTTGGTGGCAGTCTGCTTGATCAGGTCGGTGAGCAGCGTGGAGCCGAGGTGGCGTTCCACTTCGATGGTGTTCAGTTTGATCTGGTTCACGTCTTCGGGGTACAGGACGTATTGCTCGGTTTGCGGCAGGAGTTTGGCGGTGTAGGCGTACTCTTCGCGTTGCACCCGCTTGTTCAGGGCCGAAATGCCGAACAGGCACACAAAAAAGCAGAAAAACGTGGCTGCCTGAATGATGCCGTCGGGCATCTTGCCGCCAAGGGCGAAAAACAGCGTTTGCAGCGAGGAACCCTGCGGTGCGAAGTTGTATCCGGCTACTACTACGACCATGACCAAAAGCGTGAGGCCGAAACTGTATGCGATTTGACTATTTTTTTGCGAAAACATGGCTTGGAAAGTGATGAGTGATGAACGATGAGTGATGAGCGGTTTCGCAGGGCTGTGCCTCCGCAGGGCTGTGCCCTGCTTTGACGGATGGCGCCCTTTCAGGGCTAGGCAGAAGTATTAGTACTTCGGAAATCGTACTTTGTACTTCACCGACCCCATTTGCCCACTTTTTTAGGCTCGGGCTTGGGGGCCTGAACGGGCACATTCTGTTGTTCGTCGGTGGGTGAAATAGCGGTAGCAGGCGGCAGTGCCGATTTGTAACTGATCGTATTGCTGAGCACGGTAAAGGTGCCGGCGCGCACCCAGTCGTCGCTGCCACTCAGGGCGTAGGTGCCGAAGTTGTGCGTAATGCTCTTGTATCCGGGCTGAATGATCTTCCCGAACAACGAGAACGGCTGGGCAGTGGTGGCGTTTGAGCGGCGTTTGATGCGCACCAAAACCTCATAAGTTCCCGGCAGGATGCTGGCCTGATAGAAGTAGTTCAGGTTTTTCTCGTACTGAAACTCGTCGTTCTGGTACTTGCTGGCCCGGCTGGGCTTCCAGGTCTGGTTGCCCTGGCGCAGCATAAACTCCACGGTTTGTTTGGCCAGACCCTCCTGCTGAAGCAGCAACGTCACGTCGCCTTTGGTTTGCTTCATCAGGTCTACCGCCACGGGATCCTGGGGTGGGGTAGGGGGCTGCTGCGCGACCGGGGCCGGTGTCGGATCCGGTTTGGCAGGTTGAGCGGGTTTAACGGGTTGAGCGGGTTGCGTAGGTTTAACGGGTTGAGCGGGTTTGGGCTTGGCTGGTGCATACTCCCGCCGTTGCGGTTTTTTGACTTCCGGTTTGACCGGTTTTTCCACTTTTGCGGCCACCGGCTCGGGTTTGGGCGGCGGGTTGTTGGTGGACATCCGCGTGTTCAAAAAGTTCAGGATGATGAACACACCCAAGGCTCCGGTCAGGATGTCCAGCGCGGAAATAAACATTGGATTGATACTGTTATTCGACATGACTCTGAGCAGTTTTGAGTGTTGAGTGTTGAGTTTCGAGTTGAAAGCGACGTATGGAATTTTGCGGGCGTTCGGTTTTGGCGTTGCAGGTCGTACAGATCAGTACGTGCGCGTCGTTCGGGTGCGAACAGTTCCAGCAAGGGGTTTTTTCAGTTCCGGACGCCGCGCCAGGCAGGGCCGATTCCGGGAGTTTGTAGTTGCAATGGCCGCAGCGCGCCAGACCCGGCTGCGCCGTATGGCCGCAGTTTGGACAATGCATGTTGTTGAGTTTTGAGTTTTGGGTTTTGAGTTTTGAGTTCACTCGAAACTCAAAACTCAAAACCCGAAACTGATTAATTTCCGAAATAGTGGGTGTAGGATACGCCGATCTGGAAGCCGCGGTTTTTGATGCCGCCCACATCTATGTTGCGGAAACCATGCACGTAGCGGATGTCGAGGCCGATTTCGCCCTGATCCAGAATAATGGCCAGACCGGTGCCGAGGTTGAAACTGAAGTCGCCGGCTTTGTAATCGTCGTTTTTGCCGTTGCCCATTTCGATTTCATACTCGGCACGATCGGCAAACGTGGTGCGCGCACCTTCCTCCACACCGGGTTTCGAGACGGTGATTTCTTCCAGGCCCTGACCGTTGCTGATGGCGAAGGAAAATGCCGGGCCGGCTGCCACATAAGCGCCGAGGTTGCCGCCGCCGAAGTTCATCTCGAACATAAGCGGAATGTCGAGGTAGTGCAGGGTTTCGTACTGGCGGATTTGTTCCACGCGGTGGTCGGCAGGGTACCCGAACGCCGGGCCTTCCCAGTACAGGTTGCTCTCGCTCTTCATGTTGGCGCCCCGCATGGTGTAGGCGATCTCGGGCTGGAAGGTGAAGCGGTTGCCGAGGTTGAACTCGGCGAAGATGGCCGCGCCGCCGCCGACGCGGTAGTTGGCGTCGTAGGTATCATCCAGGTCATTGGCGAGGCTGTAGTTGGAAATGGTCAGCATCGGGCGGAAGCCGATACCGGTCAATTGGGCGTTCAAGGTGGTGGCACAAGCGAAAGCGACGAGAAACAAAATCAGATTTTTCATAACGACAGTTGTTTTTGAAATGCGTTGAATATCGGTTTTGCTGCTTTGTGCAGGTCGCTTGAAAAGGGTAACCACCGGTTTGGTTTTTTTAAGAAAATCGTAACGTTTACCTGCTCACTTCAAAAACCGGTACGTCACCTTAGCCAGCAGGATGTTGGTCGGCTGTGCATCGAACACGTTGTTGAGCAGGCTTTTAACCAGGGGCGTGTCCAGATCGTTGAACGCATTGGGCGTGGCGCCCTGCGACCACACGAGAAAAAACTCCGACCCCGGCACATATTCCCAACGCACCACGAGGTTGGAGCGGAACTGGATAAAATTGAAATCCGGCTTGCTGAACGAGTAATCCGTAGCGCCGTCGCCGTTTTCATCCACGGAAAATTCGCCGTCGGTTTCGCTGATCTCCTGGCCGGTAAACCGGTGAAAACGCGCCTCGTAGTCCTGCGCCAGCGGGTCGGTCACGATGCCGTAGTTGGCATATTGTGCCCGGAAAATGAACGGCTGGCCGTAGTACTGGATGGTCAGGTTGGGGGTCAGGTTGTAGGTCAGGCGGGCGGTGAGCGAAAAACTCCGTTGAGCGACTTCGCTGACGATGGTGCGCACATCGTTGCCGAAACTGACTTGCTGCACGTACTGATCCTGCTTGCGGAAAGAATAGTTGTAGCCCGGATAAATGCCGAACCGCAGGGCGTCGGCAGCCTGTACCCCGATGCCGGCGCTGATGTTTCGCGATTTGACCTCGTTGCCAAAGCCGTTGAAAAAGTTTGCATCGGCATTGAACGTCACTTTTTTCCGCTCATCGGAATTCACGTAGGCAAAACTGCCGTAGCCGTTCGGGCGGCGCAGCGGCGAATCTCCGCGCAGGGCATTGTTTGAAATGTCGTGCGGATTGAGGAAAAATCCCGTGCCCACGCTCCAGTTGCTCTGGAAAAATGCGTGGGCATTGACGTTGTAAAACGTGAACGTATGACGCCCGCTGAAATCCCAACGGAACCAGTGGTTGTAGTTCACACGCAGGTTGCGAAAAATCGAAAACGGCTGCTGAATATGGTAACCCGCCCACACGAACTGATTGATCTCGTCGGCAGTTTGCATAAACCCGATGTCGTTCACCTCAAACTCGGGCGAACGCCAGGTGCCACCCACTTCAAACTTGGTGATGCCGCCCCATTTGTCCGGTTTGCCGCCGTATTTCCCGAGTTTGAAGGTGCCGCTGGTTCCGGTCAGCGACGTGCGCGTGGGGTCGAGTTCCACATGCGGGGCGTCGGGGCGCTGGAAGTAGTGCTCAAAACTCCGCTGGGTTTCCAGAATAGCCTCCGGTGTACCAGCTACGTGGCTGAACAGTAGTTTGCCGGTCACATTCCACCAGCGACTTTTCCAGAAATGCTGCACATCCAGCCCGCCCGAATACGCACTGCGGTGTAGCCAGTCAATGCCTTTTTCGCGGTTCACGGCAGTAAAAACGGCGCCGATGATGGTGTTTCCGGCGTCGTAGTCTTTCATCAGGCGGCCCACGAAGTAGTTGGTTTGCGGTTCCACGAGTTCCTCGCGGCGTTCGCCGTTGTTATCCACCACGGCGTTTTCGCGCCGCGTGACACTTTCCAGAATGCCGATAGACCAGCCTTTTTTGGTTTTTCCCGAAAACTTGGCCGCGCCGAGAATCGAGGTGGCCTGCGGCACATCGGCAAATTCTCCGGGGCCGAGGTTTGGTCTGCTGTGCGGAGCGCCTCCGATCCGGCGCGAGTAAAAAAGCAGGTCGCTGTCGAAGTCGAAATCGGTGGCCGAGCCGGTCAGGTTGTAGTCGAACAGGTTGCGGCTTTCCATAAAAAACGGGCGGCGCTCGCTGAAAAAAATCTGGTAGCCGTCGAGCCGCACTGCTCCCGGGTCGGCTTCCACCTGCCCGAAGTCGGGGTTGACGGTGAAATCGAGGATCAGGTCGCGGGTCACGGCAAACTTGCCGTCCACACCTGCCGTGATTTGTTGCCGCGATCCGTCGGCAAAGGGATTACCTTCTTCTTTTCGGAAATGTTCGGTTTTGGCCAGGAGGTACGGCGCAATCTCGACGCCCTTGTTGCGCGGCAGGTTTTTCAGCCCGTGCAGTTCGGCAAACCGGCTGACCCATCCGCTGCCGTTTTGTGGAATGTGCTGGAACGTAGAGCGTTCGTTTCTCCGGAAAATATTGCGTTGTACCTGAAAACCCCAGACCTGCTCGGGGTCGTTGTTGTAGCGCAGCTGGCTGAACGGAATTTTCACCTCGGCGGTCCAGCCCAGCGAGTCAATGTTGGAACGGCCATCCCAGATCGGGTTCCAGTTGGAGTCCCAGTTGTTGCCGTTGTTGCTGATAAACTCGTCGCCACGTACGCCGCTGCACGAAAACGTGAACGAAAACGCCGTGCGCTGGTCGTGGTAGCTGTCAATGTTGATTTCCACCCAGTCGCCTGGAAACTCGTCGCGGCGGCCCATGCGTTCCACGAGGGAATCCGGCGCGGCGTCGTAGGCACGGACCCCCAGGTACAGGAACTTGTCGTCGTACAAAATCCGGAATTCAGTCGGGTGGCTGGGATCGGTGCCTTCGTCGGGTTGGTACTCAATGAAATCGGCGCCCGGCTCCACGTTTTGCCAGAAGGCTTCGTCCAACTTGCCGTCGAAATTGAATGCACCGGCATCAATTTTCTGCGTGACATACCGACGCTTGGGCGGGTCTTCGGAGGGTTTGGCATCGGGGCGTGCAGGTTGGGCAAAAACGGGAGCGCTCAGCAGAACGCCGAGCAGGCAAGGCAGCAGGAAGAATTTCATACAGACAGAAAGGATGAGAAAAGGTGGTTCGGAAGGACAATGAACTGCTGAAGAAGCTGCTTGAGTTCCGGCAGGCTGGGCAGGATTTTTCAGACACACCCTAGACCTTCCAGGTTTTGCAACCTGGAAGGTCTAAGTAAGATGTGCGCATCACCGCACCGTCAACACCGTCCGTTGCCGAATATCCTGCGACGAGGCGCCGATCATCACCCGGAAATCACCCGGCTCGATCACCGGGCGCAGGTCTTTGTCGAGCAGGGTCAACATGGCCGGGCTGATGGTAAACCGCAACTCCCGCGATTCTCCCGGCTCCAGATGGACGCGCTGAAACCCCTTGAGTTCCATGACCGGTCGGGCCACGGAGGCCAGTTCGTCGCGCAGGTATAGTTGCACCACTTCGTCGCCGGCAACCTTGCCGGTATTGGTCACCCGCACCGACACGAACGCGGTTTCGCCGGCGGCGATCGTGTCGGCCTGCAGCCGGATGTCGCTGTACCGAAATCGGGTGTAACTCAGCCCAAACCCGAAGGGAAACTGCGGCTTGCCGGTGAGGTTCAGGTAATCGTCGCCGCGGCCGGTAGGCTTGTGGTTGTACACCAGCGGCAACTGCCCTTCCGCCACCGGAAACGTAATGGGCAAGCGCCCCGCCGGACTGTAGTCGCCGAACAGTACCTCCGCCACGGCATGCCCGCCCGCCTCGCCGGGGTACCACACCGCGAGGATACCCGGCACCCGTCCGATCCAGCGCTGCATATTCACGGCGCTGCCGCCCACCAGCACCACAACCGTCGGCGTACCCGTGCCGGCCACCAGTTCGATCAGTTCTTCCTGCTGCCCCGGCAGCCGCAGGTCGGCGCGGTCGAGAAACTCACCCTCTTCGATGCCCACCACCACCACGGCTGCGTCGCTGTGGGCGGCGAGTCGGGCGGCCTGCTGGATGGTCTCGTCCTGTCGGTCGTCCACACCGAGCGTCCATACCAGGCGGAACCAGGCGTTGCCCACCGGTTCGTAAAACTCAATGTGCAGGTCGTAGGCCCGGCCTTTTTCAAAATGAAAATCCGCCAGTGTGGTCCGGCAGGTTCGTTTGACAAAGTTGTCTATCAGCAGTTTGCCGTCTATGTACAGGCGGTAGCCGTCGTTGCCGTCAATGCCGATCCGGAAGCGTCCCTTCTCCGGTGACGTGATGCGGCCTGTCCAGCGGACGGAGTAAAAATCGTAGTTCAGTCGTTCGGGGTCGGGGGAGAACAGCGTCCACTGGAACTGGATTTGCGGGTCGCGGCGCACCAGTGCCGGCTCACCTTCCCAGGTTACATTGGCGAAATATTCCCCGCGCAGTCCCGGCTGAGTGCGCCCGTCGAGCGTACACGAAAGCGCGCTTTCCGGCACGGTAACGTACGGCACTTCGGTGCGCGGGCAGCCTTCGGCGTACTGGACTTTTACCTTTTCGCCTGCCCGTTCCTGAATGCCTTGCAGGATGCTCACCGGCGCATTGCCCGGACCGCTGTACCCACCCAACCGCGCATCGGCAGCGTCGGGTCCGATGACCGCGATAGAGCGGAAGGTTGGGGAAAGCGGCAGCACCTCGCGCTCGTTTTGCAGCAGCACAATGGATTCCAGCGCGGCTTTTTTGGCTAATTCCCGGTGGGTCGGGTGGCCGTTCCACAGGGCGGCTTCTTTCGGGTCCACGTATGGATTTTCAAAAAGGTCGAGGTCGTATTTTGTGCGCAGCACCCGCGCCACGGCTTCGTCAATGATTTTTTGATCCATGCTGCCGTCGAGAAACGGCGGCGAAAACAGTGTGTGGTGTTCGAATTGTGTTTGAAAAACGACATCCAGCCCGGCGGTGATGGATTGGGCGGTGGCATCCGGGTAGTCGCGGGCGGTGAAATGCAGCACGTTGGCGCCGCCGGTGGCGCCGGCGTCGGAAATAACGAAACCGCCGAAGTCCCA
>JAEUUV010000051.1 GCA_016787285.1 Saprospiraceae bacterium
CAGATATGGAAAAACACGGGCTGTTCGGATCAACGTTGCCGCCGGGTGCCATCGGCAAGCCGGCAACTGCCGAAATAAAGTAGGTGGTTTCGGTTTGCATGCCGGCCTGAAAGGCAAACTGTGGCGTGTTGCTGACGGCTATAACGCCGGCCGGCAAGGTTCCTGGGTTTTGGTACAGGATGTATTGCAGGACTTCACCCGGTGCCAGCACCGCATTTCCGACCGGCGGTAAAATCGCATCTCCGGGCAGGCAAATATCCAGTTGGGGGGAATTAAACGCACCCGCATCCGTGATGCACGAACAGGTGGCCGAGCCGGTCGCGGTGGCCGAACAACCGCTTGGCCCCGATACGGTCACGCTGTAAGCCTGGCCGCTGTTCAAAGAGTCAGATGTAAAAACCGTTCCGGCAAAACTGCCCTGAATACCGCTGACCACAGGCGACGGCACATTCAGCACTTCAAACGACAAGGTGTAGGTTTGCGTCGCCAGATCACAGGTTGTCGTGACGTTGGTAATTTGTGGCACCGGATTTACCATCACCGTCGCACTGCCCGAAAGCGTTGCCGGACAACCATTTGCCGAAGCACCCAGCAGGGTGTACGTAGTAGTCGTCGCAGGTTTGACCGTCACCATCTCCTGCGCATTGCCCGTATTGATGGCTGGTTGACTCACGCCATCGGCCTGATAAACGAGGTTGTAGGGGGCATTTCCAGAAAAAGAAAACAGCAGCGAAGTACTGTCGCCCGCGCAAATGGTGGCATCGGTTCCCAAGGTGACCGACGGTACCGGTTGCCAGACCACGCTGGCGCCCACCGATACGGAGGTGCATGGGTGGTTCAGGTCTACACCGGTCGGTATCGCATAACCGGCAATGGCAAAAATATAATAGGTGGTACCCGGCGTCATCGTCGCCGGATCGAAAGCGAACACCGGCGTATCGCCGCTGGCCAGCATTGTCCAGGTAGATGGCGTTGTAGTCGTTACCAGAGCATAATACAAGGTATCCACTGAATTGATGATCGGCCCCTGAGCCGGCGCTACCGAAACGATATCACCGGCGCACAACTGAAGCGGAGTTTGGTTCATAAGACCGGCATCGGTCGTACATACGCAGGTTCCGACTCCACTGATCGAATCCACGCCGCATTGCCAGAAATCCGAAACCACGATCGAATAGGCCGTATTGGCCGGCTGGGGATCGGCGACATAATGCCCGGTGACCGGGTTGTAACTGCCGCCGGCAGCACCGGCCAGTATGACGGTGGGCAAATCGGCATTTTGCACATCAAACTCCAGGGTGTACGTCAAATTGTCGGGGGCGCAGGCCGCCGTGACATTGGCAATTTCGGGCACGGTATGCACCGCCACCGTGGCCTGGCCGCTTACTGTACCAGGGCACTCCGCATTCTGAACTGAAAGCAACTCAAAAGTGGTGTTCGTGAGCAGCGTAGCGCTGATAGTGAAAGTATTCTGGAACGCGGTGGCCGTGAGTGTGTCGTTGTTGCTCGTGTACGTGATCTCGAAATCCGGCTGTCCCGTAAGCGTGACAGGTATGAGCGCCGTCTCGCCGAGACAGATATCGTAGTTGCCGGAAATGGTTGCCGTCGGCACCTCGCGCCAGATGATCGGAACGCCCGGTGTGACGGACAGGCAGGGGTCGTTCAGGTTCACCCCACCCATGCCGTTGTTGTTGCCCGCTACCGGAGAGATGTAGTAGGTCGTTCCTACGGTCAGTACACCAGGCTGGAAAACGAATACCGGCTGGGGTTGCACATCGAGAATAGTACCCAGGGTATCATTGCTGTTGGTGTGCAGGATAAAAAGCAGGGTATCTTCCACCTCCAGTTCTTCAAAACCGAGGAAATTCGCAAAAACGGTATCTCCGACACAGCCCTGGATCGGGGTTACATCCATGTCCCCTGCATAAGACAGGCAGAAACAGTTGGAAAAGCCGTTGATCGGGATCAAACCACAGTTGTTTACATCGTTGAGCAAGAGGGTATACGGATCATTCAACGGAATGGGGTCGCTGGTAAAGTGATCCCCGGTGAAGGCGCCGCCCACGCCGCTGACCGTAAACGGAGCCACGCCGAGCGCATCAAAATCAATGGTGTAGGTCTGGTTGACCAAATCGCAGGAAATAAACAGGTTTTCCAGTTGGGGCGGATAGTTCACAAAAACCGTTGCCGAGCCGTTAACCGAACCAAAGCAGCCGGGAGATTCCACACTGATCAGAGTATAGGTTGTTGTGTCCGACACATTCACCGGAATCATGAACGGGTCATCGAAGGTGGTATCAATGGGTTGTACGACACCGTTTATGGAATACTCCAGCAGGAAAGGGCCGCTGCCTGTAAAATCTACGATCAGAAAGGTGTCGGCGTTATTGCACACCGTGATATCGCCCATCAGTTCCGCTGTGGACGGCGTAAAAACGGCCACCAGCGCAAAGCCGGAAACCGTACCGGCGCAGGTGCCGTTGGTCACACTTTCCAACTGGTAAAACGTGCCTGAAGGCGGATTTACGGCGATGACATACGGGTTCTGATTAGTGGTCACAGGCGGTTGCACATTCGGACCGGCACGGTACACGAATGTGTATGGCCCAGGGCCTGTGAAGGAGATCGTAATGGTGGTGCCACTACCTCCCTGACAAACCTGCCCGCCGCCGGAAATAACCGCAGTAAGTTCGGGCAAAACCCGGACAGTAGCACCTCCGGACACAGTACCGGCACAACCGTTGGAACTGATGTTTGTCAACTGGTAAATGGTAGTGTCGGCAGGTGAAACGACGAGCACGCGTGGGCTGAAAAACGAGGTATCCGGGGGCTGCGGCACACCGTTGGCGGTGTAATTGACTACAAAAGGCGGTGCTCCGGTAAATGAAATATTCAGCGGGGTGGCCTGTCCGCCGCAAATCGTGGTGTCGCCCGAAAGTGTGGCCGTGGGAGGGGCAAAAACTTGTACCATAAACTCGCCGGACACCGGGCCGGGGCATGTCCCGCCGCCGACACTTATCAGTTTGTATACCGTGGTGCCGACCGGCGGCGTAACAGGTATCAGCACCAGGGTGTCGGATGTCGTAATCGGCGCAAGTGTATCCGCCGTCATGGTGTCGGTTTTCACGGAATACTCAAAGGTGTAAGGGCCGGGACCGGAAAGTTTAATACGCAAGGTGTCCGTTTGGCCGGCACAAAGCGAAATGGTATCGCTCAAAATGGTAGCCGCCGGGGCCGGCAGCACGAATATGGTATCCGGTATTCCGTCCACACCCGTGCAGCCGTTGCAGTTCACGCTTTCCAGGTTGATAATTTGTTGTCCGGCGACAAGGGGCGGAGTCAGAAACAGGAATGGGTTATCGCTGGTGGTTATCGGTGGTTGCGATATCCCGTTGATCGAATAGGTAAATGTATATGGCGGCGCACCGACGGAAACGACAAGCAGCAAGGTGTCGCGCTGCCCGGCACACATGGTGTCCGGCCCAATAACCGTAAGGCCACCGGTAAGAGCAGAAAAAATAGTCGGGAAGTGTACGGGATTTCCAGGGAAACGAAGGGTGGCGCCGGGCGCAGGAGTGGTTGAAGGGCAAGGCGAAGCACAAGGCTTGTTCCGCTCCGGATGGGCATGCAGTTGGGAAACGAGGAGAATTAAGCAGGCAAGCAGCACCCGGAAACCGGTCAGGACGGGATAAAAGCGCATTACGGGAGGAAGATTGTTGAACATGGAAAGCGGGAATAAAATGTGATTATGAAAAACGAAACCAGGTTGAAAATTTAGGCGGCGAAGGTAGCGTATCACTACCTTTGGCGGGCCAAAATTATCGGAATACCGTGTTTCAACAGCTGTTAAATGAGTTAAATGCGCGCAAAGTCGCTCTGGTAGCCGTGTCCAAAACGCAGCCGCCGGAACGCGTGCTCGAATTGTACCGGCAAGGGCAGCGGATTTTTGGGGAAAACCGCGCCCAGGAACTTGCCGCAAAAGCAGCAGAATTACCGAAAGACATCGTCTGGCACCTGATCGGACACCTCCAGACCAACAAGGTTAAACTCGTGGCGCCGGTGGTGGGCATGATCCAGTCGGTAGACAGCCTGCGCCTGCTCGAAGAAATTGAGCGGCAGGCAGCCGCTCACAATCGCGTGATTGATTGCCTGCTCCAGTTTTACATCGCTAACGAGGAAACCAAGTTCGGTCTCAGTGAATCCGAAGCCTGTTCGCTGCTCGAAAGTGATGCGTTCCGGCAAATGACTCATGTGCGCATTTGCGGCGTAATGGGCATGGCCACGTTTACCAATGACCAGGAGCAAGTACGCGGCGAGTTCAGACACCTTCGGGCAATCTTCGAGCGCCTGCGTAACCAGTATTTCCCCGACGCGCCGCATTTCCACGAAATTTCCATGGGCATGTCCTCCGACTGGCAAATCGCCGCGGCGGAAGGCGCTACCATGGTGCGCATCGGCAGCCTGATTTTCGGCGAACGATAACGTTTTGGCACATCGTTCATCACGCGGTGTCCTGCACCGCGGCATTTTGTTCCACCGATCATGCGCCAATCCCTTCGGATCGCCTGCCTGATAACCGCCATTTTACCTGCCTTTTTTGAAATAAACGCCTTTGCGTTTGCGCCCTCCGACCCGTGCACGGCGTGCTATTCAGCACTTCCGCCCAACGG
Source organism: Saprospiraceae bacterium (assembly GCA_016787285.1). GTDB lineage: Bacteria > Bacteroidota > Bacteroidia > Chitinophagales > Saprospiraceae > M3007. Next base: position 4,671 of record JAEUUV010000051.1, read on the forward strand.
TTTCGAGTTGATCAACCAGCCGGTACAATCCGATATCCAGCCCGGCAATTTTCGACTCTCCTGGGAAACCAGTCTGCCGACAACTGCTGCGGTCTTTTACGGCACTGCACCCAACAGCCTCACCCAGTCGCTTGTCGTACCGGCCCTTCAGTCAGCGCATACCGTAACGCTGACTGGTCTTGCTCCCGGCACTGTGTACTGGGTACAGGTGGTGAGCGCCCGGCCTGCCGACACAATCTACTCCCCTACCCGACCGTATGCCACGCAATCGCTTTCTTCCGGTGCGGTCAAGGTCTTTTTCACGCAGGGCATTGACTATGCCGCAGCCGGCGGACTGACCCCGGCAGGCGATTCTTACGAAGCTGCATACAAGGAAACACTGGAGCGCATAAACGCTGCCCGGCAAACGCTGGACGTGGTCATGTACAACACCAACCGGAGCGACCTTGTCAATGCCGTGAAAGCGGCGCACAACCGCGGCGTCCGGGTGCGCTACATTGCCGCCGCAGCCACCGCCAATACCGCGCTCAAGCCTCCGCCGGCTTTCCCGGTTTTGTACGGAAACGACTCTGCACTCATGCATAACAAATTCTTAGTCATTGACGCCGACCTGGCCGACGATGCCTGGGTAATGAGCGGCTCCATGAACTGGACAAACACCAACATGGTGGACGACTACAACAACGTGCTGTTTATTCAGGATCAATCACTCGCACGAGCCTACGAACTGGAATTCAATGAAATGTGGGGCGGCAACACGTCTCTCCCCGATCCTGTTGCCGCCCGTTTCGGCAGTAATAAAACCGACAACACGCCCCATGATTTTGTCATTGGCGGCAAACAGGTGTCCTGCTATTTTTCGCCTTCCGACCAGGTAACCCGCCGCATTGAGGAGGCCGTGCGAACGGCAGACCACCAGGCGAGTTTTGCGCTGTTTTCGTTCACCAAAAACGAACTGGGCAATGCCATGATCGCCGAGCACAACAGCGGTACCTGGGTACGCGGGATGATTGAAAACATCAACGATCAGGGCAGTGAATACGAGTGGCTGCGCTCCAAGGGCATACCTGTGCAGGCGCACCCCGATGCAGCCTTGCTCCACCATAAATATGCTGTGATGGATGCAGGCTATCCGGATTCGGAGCCGACCGTGGTGACGGGGTCACACAACTGGAGCCAGAATGCAGAAAGCAACAACGACGAAAATACGCTCATCATCCGCGATCGGGAACTGGCTGTGTTGTTTCAGGCGGAGTTCGAGCGGCGCTGGGCAGAAATTTCAACATCCACCGTGTCGGTTTCCGGGCAATCGTTTGAGTTGTTTCCCAATCCCGTGCACGACCGCCTTTTTGTTCGCCAAAAAGGCGCTATGCCGAAAACCTGCACGGTTGAAATTCACAATGCTTCCGGCGTACTTGTTCACACCGGCAACACAACCGACGCACTGACGGAAATCAAATGGCCGGACGCTTTGCCTGCCGGAACATACATTGTCTCCCTAAAAACAGCCGGCGGTGTTGCATCCGTTTCGATTCAGGCGATTCGCCGTTGAACAGTGCCCGGGCGTTCACCCGGTTGGCACCGACGGCGTACTGCTGGGCGCCTGGGCCGACACGGCACAAGTCCGTACCGTGCTGGACATCGGTACCGGTACCGGTCTGATTGCATTGATGCTGGCTCAGCGAACAGAGCATTTGCCCGACGTCAAGATTCAGGCAGTTGACGCGCTTCCAGCTGCGGCGGCGTGCGCGCAAGCCAACTTTTCCCGTTCACCCTGGGCCGGACGATTGCAGGTGACGGAGCAACGGATTCAGGATTTTTCCCAAACGACACAAAGCAAGTTCGATCTCATCGTCAGCAATCCGCCTTTTTTTACAGAAACCACGTTTTCGCCTGATCCAAACCGGCGCCGAAGCCGAAACGCCGTTGCGCTAAGCACAAGGGATTTGCTCGCAGCCGTTGCGCAGTTGCTGTCGCCAAAAGGCCGGTTCTGTGTTGTTATGCCTTGCCGGGAGGGGCAGTTTTCACAGGAGCAAGCAGTGCTCTGCGGACTGTATTGTACACGAAAGGTCCAGGTTTACAGCCGAATAGGAAAGCCTGCCGAGCGGCTGCTGCTACAGTTGGAACGGAATCCGTACCCGTTCGAGCGCACTGACCTGGTCATTCATGAGCAGGTGAATGTGTACGCTGAAGCCTTTCGGGAACTTACGGATGCATTTTATGCGAATCCTGTTTAAGTTAGAAATCGGGAACAAAACAAGGGAGGTCTGTGGCACAGACCTCCCTTTCAATTTTTGAATCCGCCGAAGTGCCTCCGGCGGCGAAAGAAAATCAGGAATTGACTTTAATTTTCGCTGGACACGTGATCCTCCGCAAGTATCTGTTTGGCTTTTTCCAAAATGGTCGTGTCTTCCAAATGAACGATGCCGCCGTTCGGGCCGGGCTCCAGGTGCCACTCCACGATTTGGCCTTCCTGATACTTGTGGGCACCGAAATAATTGCGCACGGTTTGTTCGTCAAGATTAAGTTCATGCGCGATTCGGGCGATGCTGCCGGTAGGCAAAGCGTGTTTAATACGGCGAAGCTCCTCAAAAGTGATATTCATACCCTCAGATTTTGGTTAACAATAAGTTTTTAGAAAAAACGAACCTGTTCGTTCTAATCGTGACCTAAGGTATGGCGATTGCAAAAGAACAAACAAGCGCTTTTCCAAAAATTTTTTGTCACGGGTGTCAAAACCCCGGATGGTCTATCTTTGCCGCGTTTTTGGTGTACTTTTCCTCCCGTCCATTCACCTGAGCCACCGACCTTATGTACGTACATGTTGTCTCTTTCGACATTCCCTACCCGGCAAACTACGGCGGCGTTATCGTCATTTTCCACCAAATACAAGCCCTGCACCAGTTGGGCGTCAAGGTGATTTTGCATTGCTTCAAATACGGAAACCGCGAAGAGCAGGAGGTTCTGGAAAAATACTGCCATGAAGTAAATTACTACCCGCGCAGCCGCTCCATTTGGTACCAGATCGGACTCATGCCATTCATCATGCGCACCCGGAAAAACGGCAAACTGCTCCGGCGTCTTCAGAAAGACAATTACCCGATCCTCTTCGAAGGCATGCATACCGCAGCATACGTGTGGCACAAACGCCTGCGCGGACGGCAGAAAATCGTGCGCATGCACAACGTGGAATGGCAGTACTACGAAGGGCTTTCCCAATTGACCGACTCGCTACCCGCCAAACTATACTACTTCGTGGAGAGCCTCCGCTTGCAGCGCATCGAGCCTAAAGTCGTGCTGCATGCCGACGACGTGCTCACTTTGTCCACCACCGACCAGACGTACTACAAGCAACTCAAAAGCAGCACCCACTACATCCCGGCATTCCACCCGAACAGCCGTGTGGAATGCTTGCCCGGCCGGGGCGAATACGTGCTTTTTCACGGCAAACTCAGCGTCCCCGACAACGACCGCGCTGCTCAATGGCTCATCGCGGAGGTGTTTTCCGAACTAAATGTCCCCTTTGTAATCGCCGGCATGGAGCCGACGGCCAACCTGCGGAATATGGTGGCCCAATACGACCACATTTCCATTGTGGACAATCCAGATGAGGCGCAGATGGTTGACCTGATCAAAAATGCCCACATCAACCTGCTGTTTTCGTTCCAGAATTCCGGCATCAAACTCAAACTGCTCAACGCCCTTTTCCGCGGACGTTTCTGCATCGTAAACGACGCTATGGTCTCCGGCATGGACCTCAAAGCGCTGTGTTATGTCCGAAACTCCGCCGCTGCTATCCGGCAAACCGTGGAGGCTCTCATCAACGCCCCCTTTGAGCCTGGCCGAATCAACGACCGCAGAGCCGTACTCGAATCCCAGTTTTCCAACCTCGAAAACGCCCGGAAACTAATGGGTATCATCAAGTTTGCGTAAGCCATAAACTTTGAGCAAGACTGCCGGTTTATGAATCCGTAAACGGCCGGACGCCACCAGCACACATGCAACAATTAGAACTATTACTCAACAGTGACGTGCTCACCCCGGAGCACCGGCATATCGCCGAAAAAGTAGCCAATGCGCAGCGGATCAGCCCGGATGAGGGCCTCTTCCTGTTCGAACACGCCGACCTCGCCTTCGCAGGCGCATTGGCGAACGCGGTTCGCGAGCGAAAAAACGGTGACAACACCTATTTCAACCGCAACTTCCACATCGAGCCGACCAACCTCTGCGTCTACGACTGCAAGTTCTGCTCCTATTCCCGACTCATCAAACAGCGCGACTCCGCCGATGCCTGGGCCTACACGATGGACGAAATGTTCGACATGGTGCGCCGCTACGATGGGCAACCGGTAACCGAGGTGCATATCGTGGGCGGCGTACTGCCCCAGTACGATCTGGAATTTTACCAGACGTTTTTCCGGAAAATAAAGGCACACCGCCCCGAACTGCACATCAAGGCGCTGACCCCGGTGGAGTACCACTACATCTTCAAAAAAGGCAAGGTGAGTTACGAAGAAGGCATGCGCCTGATGAAAGAAGCCGGCCTCGACAGTATGCCCGGCGGCGGCGCCGAAATTTTCGACCCCGAAATCCGCGAGCAAATCGCCGCCGACAAGTGTACCGCCGAACAGTGGTTGCGCATCCACGAAATCTGGCACGAAATGGGCGGCCGCTCCAACGCCACCATGCTCTACGGCCACATCGAAAAATTCCGGCACCGCATTGACCACCTCGAACAACTGCGCCGGTTGCAGGACAAAACCGGCGGGTTCCAGACCTTCATTCCGCTCAAATTCCGGAATCAGGACAACCAGATGAGCCACGTGCCCGAAAGCACTGCCGTGGAAGACCTGCGCAACTACGCCATCAGCCGCATTTACCTCGACAACTTCGACCACATTAAAGCCTACTGGCCCATGATCGGCCGCACACTGGCCCAAATGTCGCTCGCGTTCGGCGTGGACGACATTGACGGCACCATTGACGACACCACCAAAATCTACTCCATGGCCGGCTCCGAAGAGCAAAATCCGGCTCTGAGCACGCAGGAACTCGTGAATATGATCCGCCGGGTGGGCCGCCGCCCCATCGAACGCGACACCTTGTACAACGTGCTGCAAGACTACTCCGACACGGTGTTTGAGGAGGACAAGCAATGGCGCGGGTATCTGGAACTGCCCGTCGTACAGACGCCGCAATCCCAAAACTGATCTCCATGAAAAAACTGCGCCTGACCGCCGTCAGTTACCTGAATACCAAGCCGTTCATTTACGGTATTTTCCGGACTGCCTTTTCGGAACACATCGAACTAAGCCTCGACATACCGTCGGTGTGTGCCCAAAAACTGCGCAACGGCGATGCCGACCTCGCCCTCTCGCCCGTGGCCATCATTCCCGAACTGCCGCAGGCGCACCTCGTGTCGGACTACTGCATCGGCGCCGTGGGTGCGGTGAAAACCGTGTGTATTTACTCCGAAAAACCGCTGCAAGAGATCAACCGACTGTATCTGGATTTTCACTCCAAAACCTCCGCCACGCTGGCGCCGATTCTTTGCCGGGAATACTGGGGTATCCGGCCGGAGTTTCTGCAAGCCACGGAAGGATTCGAGCAGCGGATCGGCGGCGATACGGCCGGCCTGGTCATCGGCGACCGGGCCATCGGACTGGAGCGGCAGTTCCCGTTCGTGTACGACCTCGGGGAAGCCTGGCTGCAATGGACGGGTTTGCCCTTTGTATTCGCCGCCTGGCTCAGTGTGCGTCCGCTGGAAGAAGAGTTTGTGATCCGGTTCAATTCCGCCTTGCAATCCGGAATCGCACGCATTCCTGAACTCACCAAAATCCTGCCGCACATCCCCGGTTTTGATGTGGAGGCGTATTTCAGGCAGAACATCAGCTACGAACTTGACGAAGCCAAATGGCTGGGGCTGAACCGCTTTTTGGGATATTTGCCAGGCTTTGAGCACAGCGCTTTGCATCGGGATTTGCCGAGTGTGGTGGGATTGCACACGGATTAACAGGCTCACCGCATCACCACAAACCGTTTTACAAATGCCTGATGGGTCGTGGTTTTTCCGCGAATTACATACACTCCTGCGGGCCAGTGCCCCACATAAACCTTGTAAAATGGCCCGTCCTGCGAATTGGCAGGAAAGGCGTGAATGAGCCGGCCTGCCACATCAAATATCTCCCATTGGCCGCATGGGCACAAGGGGAGTTTGAATTGCAACTCATACCGGGCGGGATTCGGATTGATCTCGATTTGCGCTTCCGCATACGGATCGCCTCGAAGCGGGTTGTTTTCACAAAGTGTATC
>JAEUUV010000059.1 GCA_016787285.1 Saprospiraceae bacterium
CCGCAAACGGCAGGCGTGGTGGAGGTGGACAGGTTGGGCGGGTTGGTGGCGTCGAACACCTCGAAGGTGGCTTCTGCGCTACACCCGGTGCCGAGCGTAACGGTCACGGTGTAAATGCCCGCCGGCACGTCGAAGATGTCCTGCGTGGTGCGGTTGTTGGACCACTGGTATGCGTACGGTGCCGTCGGGAACAGTTCGATGTCCACATAGCCGTTAGGTTGTGTGCAGGACACATTGTCGGATACCGTACCGGTGATTTCGATGTCAATCAGTTCGCCGGGCACGGTGACGAACAACACTGCCGTACACCCCACGGAGGTAGTCACCGTGACGGCGTAGTTGCCCGCTGCAAGGTTGTTCAGATTTTGTGAAGTAGCGTTGTTCGACCATTTGTATGTGTAGGGCGGAATGCCATCGAACACATCCAGCACGATAATGCCGTTGTTAAACCCGCAGGTGGCTGCCGTCACTTCGGCAAACACATTGGGCGTTTCGGAAATATCGGATACCGTAAATTCCATGGTTTCGGTACAGGTACCGCCTGCGCTGACGGTGACCGTGTAGGTGCCTGCCGCCAGATTATTCAGGTTGGGCTGGTTGCTGCTGTTCGACCACAGGAAGGTGACGTTGTTGGGGGAATAACTCAGCGAGATGGAACCGTTGTTCGTGATGCAGGAGGTTTTGTCGTTCACAAAACCGTCGAGCGAGATAGGAATTTCCTCGTCCGAGATGAACACGCCGTCGGTGTTGGTGCAGCCGTTGGCGCCGGTAACGGTCACGTTGTAAAACCCGGACGGTATGTTGTTCAGGTCCTGCGTGATCTGGTTACCGGGCGACCATAGGTATCCGTAGGGTGCTGCGCCGCCGAAAACGCTCAGGTTGATACTGCCGTTGTTCAGGCCGCAGCGGGCATCTACCTGCGAGAACGACAGATCGGGTATGAGCGGATCGTCGGGCACGGTGAATGTAGCTACCTCCATACAGGCGCCACCGGCACTGACGGTGATCGTGTAGTCGCCCGGAGGCAGGTTGTTCAGGTTGGGCGTGGTGGCATTGTTCGACCAGAGGTAGGTGTACGCCGGGTTGGTAGGCGACACAAACAACTGGATGGAGCCGTTGCCGAAAGTGCAGGCCGTATTCGGGTTGACGTTGGCGTCAATGCTGATCGGCGGATTGTCGTTGTCGAGGAAAATATTTTCCACCGTGGTACAGCCGTTGGCTCCGGTCACGGTCACGTCGTAACTGCCGCTGGGTACATTGGTCAGGTTTTGCGAAGTGGCGTTGTTGCTCCACTGGTAGGTGTACGGCGCCACACCACCCGAAGTGCTCACCGTGATGCTGCCATTGGACAGTTCGCAGGTGGAAGGATTCGTGTTGTAATTAATATTAGGCGTATTCGGCTCGTCGGGCACAGTGAAATCTGCCGTTTCCGTACAGGCTCCGCCGCCGCTGACCGTCACGGAGTAATCCCCCGGAGGCAGGTTGTTCAGGTTGGGCGTTGTAGCGTTGGTGTTCCACAAATACGTGTAGTTTCCGGAGGGCGACACAAAAAGTTGAATGGAACCGTTACCGCCGATGCAGGTGGTATTGGACACGATGTTGGCATCAATCGAGATGGGCGGATTTTCGTTGTCCAGGAAAATCGTTTCCACACTGGTACAGCCGTTGGCGCCGGTGACGGTCACGTCGTAACTGCCGGTAGGCACGTTGGTCAGGTTTTGCGTGGTGGCGTTGTTGCTCCACTGATACGTGTACGGCGCTACACCGCCCGAAGCGCTCACCGTGATGCTGCCGTTGGACAGTTCGCAGGTAGACGGGTTGGTGTTGTAGTTGATATTCGGCGTGTTCGGTTCGTCGGGCACGTTGAAGTCTGCGGTCTCGGTGCAGGCTCCGCCGCCACTGACGGTCACAGAATAGTCGCCCGGAGGCAAGTTGGTCAGATTCGGCGTGGTGGCGTTGGTATTCCACAGATACGTGTAGTTGCCGGACGGCGAAATTGACAGCGTGATGGAGCCGTTTCCGCCGACGCAGGTCGTGTTGGACAACACGTTGCCGTCAATGAAAATGGGTGGGTTCTCGTTGTCCAGCGTAATTGTTTCGGTGGCGGTGCAGCCGTTGGCGCCGGTGACCGTTACGTCGTAACTGCCGGCAGGCACATTGGTCAGGTTTTGCGTAGTGGCGTTGTTGCTCCATTGGTAGGTGTACGGCGCCACACCGCCCGAAGCGCTCACGGTGATGGTACCGTTGGACAGCTCGCAGGTGCTCGGAATAGTGTTGTAGTTAATGTTGGGCGTGTTCGGATCATCGGGTACCGTGAAATCTGCTGTTTGGGAACAGGAGCCGCCGCCGCTGACGGTCACGGAATAGTCGCCCGGAGCCAGGTTGGTCAGGTTGGGCGTGGTGGCGTTGGTGTTCCACAGGTAGGTGTAGTTCCCCGACGGAGATACAAACAGCGTGATCGAGCCATTGCCGCCAACGCAGGTGGTGTTGGCCACAATGTTGGCGTCCACGTCAATGGGCGGGTTTTCGTTGTCCACCGTAACAGTTTCCGTCGCCGTGCAGCCGTTGGCGCCGGTGACGGTCACGTCGTAACTGCCGGCCGGTATGTTTGCCAGGTTTTGGGAAGTAGCGTTGTTCGACCACAGGAATGTGTACGGCGCCACGCCGCCCGATACGCTCAGGTTGATGCTGCCGTTGGGCAGGTCGCAGGTGGAGGAAACCGAGGAGGAAGAAACATTCGGCTCCAGTGGGTTGTCGGGCACTTCAAATTCCACCGTCTCGGTGCAGGAACCGCCCGCGCTTACCGTCACGGTGTAGATGCCGGGAGGCAGGTTGCTGATACTTGGCGTGGTGGCGTTGTTGTTCCAGAGGTAGGTGTAGTTGCCGCTCGGCGATACGGATGTGGTGATGCTGCCGTTGCCGCTACCGACAATACACGTAGTATTGGCTACGATATTACCATCCACCGTAAAGGGCGGATTGTTATTGTCCACCGTAAAATCCGCGGTATCGGTACAGCCGTTGGCTCCGGTGACCGTCAAACTATACGATCCTGCCGGAATATTTGCCAGGTCTTCCGAGGTGGCGTTGTTCGACCACGAATAGGTGTAAGGTGTGACACCACCGGTGACGGTAACATTGATTCCTCCGTTGGCAAGGTCGCAGGTACTTGGGGTTGGATTTCCGGAAATATCGGGTTCGTTCGGGTTGTCGTCTATGGTGAATTCGGCAGTAGCGGTACAGGTGACGCCCGTGGTTACTGTAACCGTGTAAGTGCCGGGTTCCAGGTTGGTAAGACTGGGTGTAGTGGCGTTGTTGGACCACAAGTAGGTATAATTGTTCCCGGCAGGGGCTACGCTGGTGGTGATGCTGCCGTTTCCGCCGATACAGGTGGTATTCGGCTGCACGTTGGCATTGATGGTGATGGTGATCTGGTTGTCCACCACCGTTACCATTCGCACCAGGGTACAGCCGTTATCGTCGGTAATCGTGACGGTGTAGGTACCGGCGTTCAGGTTGGCGAGGTCTTCGCTTGTCGGCCCGTGTTCCCACACAAACATATAAGGCGGTGTGCCACCACCGGGCGTCAGGTTGACGGCGCCGTTGCCGGTGCCGCAGTTTTCGTTGGTGACGGTTGTTTGAGCCGTCAAGGTAACCTGCGAGACCTGAGCCGTGCCGGACACCGTGCCCGTGCAGTTGCCCGGCGGCGTGGTTACACTTCCAAGGGTGTAAGTGCCCGGCTGGTTTACCGTCAAGGTGTAGGGATTGTCGCTGGTAGTAATTGGAGGTTGGTTTACACCGTTTCGCCGGTACACGAACGTCCAGGGACCTTCGCCGGTGAAGGTCACCGTGAGTTCTACCGGCGGCGGGTTGGGTGCGCCGGCACAAATGACGCCGCTGCCGGAGATTTGAGCCGTAGGCCGGGGAATTACTTCAATTTCATAGCACTCTACCTCCGGATTTTCGTAGCAGAGGTTGGATACCTCCACGCACAACTCCACGGGGCCGCTATACGAACCGGACCAGTTGATCGTGATGTTGCGGTTGCCCTGCCCGTTGATGGTGCCGGCATTCGAGGGAGTCAGCGTCCAGGTATAAATGGTGCCGTATGGAATGGCCGGTGTGGTATAAGCCCCACTGGTGCCCTGACATACCGGCGTAGGGCCGGTAATTGGCCCCGGAGGATCAGGGGCTACGCCGACGGTGGAGCCGTAGAGCACATCAATGGCATAATCACACACATTTCCGCCACAGCCGTCAATCACAAACCAGTACACCTGCCCGACTACGAAGTTGCCGGAGTTCAGAATAAACGGGTTTTGGGTGCAAGCGCACTGCAAGTCCATGGAGTTCCACGGAGGGCCACAGCCGGCGTAGATACCAGCCTGTAAACCCATGTTTTGCCCCTGGTTGCAGTTGCTCGGTGTTACCAGAATGGAAATACTGTCCGTACCGGCAAAAAAGGCGAACCACTCGTCGTTGTTCAATTGCCAGCCCGGACAACCCGGAAAGTTTTGGGGAGTATTGTTGTTGTTGATTTCATTGCAGTAACCGTCCAGATTTTCGCACAGAATTGGCGCTTGTGGACAACTATTGCCCGCGTCGGGGAAACCGGGCGGCGGACATTGCCCAAACAACGGCGCGGAAAGCCCCATTAGAAAACAGGCCAACAGGTAGTAGTAGATTTTCATGTTTTGTAATATTACGTTGAGCAAAGCACAATTGAGGGAGGCGAGGCAAAATTAAAATTGCCGGTAAAATTTTTGTAAATAAATTACCCCAAATGGCAAAACACCACCAAAGCGGTATAACCATCGCGCAAGTTATGCATCTTGCCGGGTTCAGGTTGCGCTTCTTTTGCGCAAAAACCCCTACGTTGGCACCCAATTTTAGTTTTAACCTGTTCCCAATCCGTTTTCACATGAGACAATTCTTCCGCGTTCTGCTGCTCGCCTTAGCCCTCTCCGCTTGCTCCGGATTGCGTAAATCCAGCCCCCGGAGTTCATCCGCCATGCCGTTTCTTTGGGAAAATGCCAACATGTATTTCCTGCTCACCGATCGCTTTGCCAACGGCAATACCGCCAACGACGTCACGCTGGGCCGCACCACCCCGCCTGCCAAACTGCGCGGGTTCATGGGCGGCGACATCCGCGGCATCATAAAAAAACTGGACGACGGCTACTTCGACCGCCTCGGCGTAAGCGCCATCTGGTTTACCCCTGTACTCGAACAAATCCACGGCCCTGTGGACGAAGGTACCGGCGTCACGTACGGCTTCCACGGCTACTGGACCAAAGACTGGACGCGCCTCGACCCCAACTTCGGTACCGAACGCGATCTGGCCGAACTCGTGGACAAAGCCCACCGGCGCGGCATACGGGTTCTGCTCGACGTGGTCATCAACCACACCGGGCCGGTGACGCCTCAAGACCCGCTCTGGGACAATTGGGCGCGCACCAATCCGCAATGCAATTACCGCGACTACAGCTCCACGATCAGTTGCACCTTAGTTAAAAACCTCCCCGACATCAAAACGGAGAGCAATGCCCCGGTGGAATTGCCGCCTTTCCTCCAGAAAAAATGGGAGCAGGAGGGCAGGCTGCAACACGAACTGGCCGAACTGGACGCCTTTTTCGAACGCACCGGCTACCCGCGTGCGCCGCGTTTTTATTTCATAAAATGGCTCACCGACTACGTGCGCCGCCTCGGTATTGACGGCTACCGCTGCGATACCGTCAAACACGTGGAGGAAAGCGTCTGGGCCGAACTGCAGAAGGAAGCCGCCCGCGCATTTGCCGAGTGGAAAAAAGCCCATCCGGCCAAAGTGCTCGACAACACCGATTTCTACATGGTGGGCGAGGTGTACGGCTACAACATCGCCTCAGGTCGCGACTATGATTTCGGCGACCGCAAGGTGGACTATTTCGCCCACGGATTCCACAGCGTCATCAATTTCGGCATGAAATACGACGCCCAAAACCCGTCGTACGAGGCCCTTTTTTCCAAATATGCCGCCCAATTACAAGGCCCCCTGCGCGGAAAAAGCGTGCTGAACTACCTCAGTTCGCACGACGACGGCGCCCCCTTCGACAAGCAGCGCGAAAAACCCATCGAGGCCGCCAACAAACTGCTGCTTTGTCCCGGCGCCGCGCAGATTTATTACGGCGACGAAACTAACCGCTCCCTGGACATACCCGGTACCGAAGGCGACGCCACGCTCCGCTCGTTTATGAACTGGGACGAACTCAAAGCCAACCGAACCCGCAATGGTTTCCAAACCAAAGTTGTACTCGAACACTGGCAAAAACTCGGGCGTTTTCGCAAGGCTCACCCTGCCGTAGGCGCCGGCACACATACCATGCTGACCGAAAAACCCTACGTGTTCCGGCGTACGTACACTGCAGGCGGGTATTCCGATACCGTCGTGGTGGGGCTGGATTTGCCGAAAGGCGAAAAAACCGTCTCCGTCGCCGGCGCCTTTCCGGACGGCACAACCCTTCGAGATGCGTACTCCGGCAACAAAACTACGGTAGCCAACGGGAAAGCAACCATCACGTCGGGGGCGGATCTGCTCCTGCTGGAGCGTGTGCCCTGAGAGCATGTTGGGTGGCCGAAGGGGCGCCCGGCGAGCATCATGCCGGCCGCTCGACGCAAAACTGCCAAAAATCACGCAGCATCCACGCTGTTTGCTGTGCCTGCTCGATCATGCCGAGGTGCCCGACACCCGGTAGCACACGAATGTCGGCAGAGGTGGGCAGCGTAGCCGCGGCAAGTGCTTCTTCGAGCGGAATGATGGCGTCCTGATCGCCGAGGATAAACTGTACCGGAAAGGCACTGTTGCGCAGGGTACCCAGGTGCTCTTCGCGTGCGATCATGCCCTGCAGTGCGGCAATGATTCCCTCGGCAGATTGCCGGCGGCCCTGTTGCACGAGTGATTCCACCTGCTCGGGGTGTGCCTGCGCAAACCGGGGAGCAAACAGTGCGGGGAACAACTGCGCGACGAACAAATCTTTTTTCCCGGCCTGCAGCATCTCGATTCCGCGGCGGCGGCCTTCGATGCGTTCGGGCGTGTCGGGGTATGGGTGCGAATGCACGAGCGACATACCCGCAAGCGCGCCGGGAAATATTTTTGCAAATGCAAGGGCCGTGTAGCCGCCCATCGAATGGCCCGCCAACACGCAGCGTTCGATGCCGAGAATATCCAATGCCGCGCGTATGTCGGCGGCGTATGCCGCCATACCGACAGTAGCCGGCAGGTCGGAGCCGCCGAATCCGGGCAAGTCGAGGCGCCACACGGGGGTGTCGGCAAGAAAAGGCAGCAGGGTATCCCAAACGGAAGAATCTTCACAAAAGCCATGGAGCAGCACGAGCGGCACGGCGCCGGGTGTATGGTGGCCGGAAGGATGGCAGGCTATGCGGCGATCATCGGCCAGACGAACGGTTTTCATGGCCGCAAAACTGCAAAAAACCGCGGATTTGGGGGTAGCAGCAATTTGGCTGCGCAAATGCCGCAGTTTTGCCGACTTTTACGCCCCGAAACCACCCGAATCGGCAACCGAAATCCGTATGTTCAACGACATATCCCGCGCCCTCAGCCCCGAATTACCCCACGACCTCGGCACGATGGACCAGCACCTGGACTTCATCCTGCCCAAGGTCATCCCCTTCGGCGAAGACCTCCGGGAGGAGCACTTCTGGCTGGGCAAACGCTGGAAAGAAGTGCGCGACGACGAGGGGTTTCACGAGGCGATCCTGCACATTTTCAATCCCGGCGGCGAGTACCTGTTGTCGCTGGACGGCAACCTGATCAAAGGCTCCTGGCGCAAATTAGGCAATGAAAACTCGCTCATCCTCGAAGTGGCGGGCCGTAGCGAACTGTTCGACCTGCGCTTCCTGAATGCCGAGTTTATCATCCTGACCAAGCACGGCGACCAGGCGCGCAAAGGCCAGCGGAAATATTTCTGCCTCGTGTACGAACGCGCCGTACGCGGCCGGGGTGGCGAACTGGACTGGCGGAACATCATGGAAAAACTCTTCAACATCTGGCGCGAAAACAGCCTCGGACTCTGGGCATGGATCACGCTGATTGCCGTTATCGGCCTCATCATTTATTTTTCTGTTCGGTAATTATGGCAACTCTCGACTGGATTGTGCTGGTGGGTTCCCTGGCATTCGTCGTACTGTACGGTTTGTGGAAAAGCCGGAGCATCGAAAGCAGTGAAAATTTCCTCGCCGGAAAACGCGACCTGCCCTGGTGGACCATCGGCTTGAGCATCATGGCCACCCAAGCCAGCGCTATCACGTTTCTGAGCACCCCGGGGCAGGGTTTTTTCGACGGCATGGAATTCGTGCAGTTCTATTTCGGCATGCCCATCGCCATGATTTTCCTCGTGGTTTTTATCCTGCCGGTGTACTATCGGCTGCGGGTGACTACCGCTTACGAGTTCCTCGAACAGCGTTTCGACCTGCGCATGCGTACGCTCACGGCAGCGCTTTTCCTGATTCAGCGTGGCGTGGCGGCGGCCATCAGCATCTACGCGCCGAGCATCATTTTGTGCGCTGTGTTCGGCTGGAATCTGGCCATGACCAACTTTTTGATGGCGCTTTTTGTCGTCATCTACACCACTTCCGGGGGCAGCGCCGCTGTGAGCCGCACGCAGGAACTGCAAATGACCATCATGCTCAGCGGCCTGGTACTGGCTTTCGTGCTGGTGCTTTTTCAACTGCCCGAGGGCGTGGGACTCTCGGATGCCTGGCAAATCGCGGGCGCCACCGGCAAGACCAAGGTGCTGGACTGGTCGTTCGACATCCACGACCGGTACAACGTATGGTCGGGCATTCTGGGCGCCACGTTTTTGTTCCTCTCCTACTTCGGCACCGACCAGAGCCAGGTGGGGCGTTACCTGTCGGGCAAGTCGCTGCGGGAGAGTCGTTTCGGCCTGCTGTTCAACGGGTTTATCAAAATCCCGATGCAGTTTCTGGTGCTGTCGGTCGGGGTCATGGTGTACGTGTTTTACCAGTTTAATGCCGCCCCCCTGCATTTCAACCAGGTGAACCGGGCCAAGGTAGCCCGCACGGAACACGAAGCCGCTTTCCGCCAACTGGAGGCCCGCAACGACAGCCTGTTTTTGCTCAAAAAAAATCTGCTCGAAGACCTCGCTGCCGCCAAACGCAGCGGCGGCGGCGACCTGACCCCCGAGAACAACACCCAACTCCAGACCTGGGAAAACGAACGCAAAGCCCTCCGCACCGAAGCCGAAGCCTTAGTGAAAAAAGCCGACCCCAAGGGCGATAGCAAGGACAAGGACTTTGTGTTCATCAATTTTATCCTGCAACACATCCCCGTCGGTTTGGTCGGCCTCATGCTGGCCATGATTTTTTGCGCGTCGTGGAGCACCACAGCCTCCGAACTGAGCGCCCTCACAGCCACGTCGCTGTCCGACATCTACCGGCGTTCCATCGTGAAAGACCGCGACGACACGCACTACTTCCGCATGTCGCGCTGGTTTACCGTGGGCTGGGGCGTGTTCATTGTGATCTTTGCCACCTACGCCGACCTGTTCGACAACCTGATTCAGGCGGTGAACATGGTGGGGTCGGTGTTTTACGGCACCATCCTCGGTATCTTTTTCACGGCATTTTTCCTGAAAAGCGTGCAGGGGCGGGCGGTATTCTGGGCTGCTGTGGCGACGCAGGCCGTTATTTTTTACCTGTTTTTTTTCGTGGACAAAGACGCGTACCTGTGGTACAATCCGTTGGGCTGCGGCTTGGTGATGGGGCTGGGCTGGGTGTTGCAGCGGGTATGGCGCTAAGTGACATTTCTGCCAAAACGGGCATTTTGCATTTCGTTAACGAACCTTAACAGATTCCGGCCCCGTTTTTGGCTTGTGATAGCGTTCTCATCTGCGACAAGTACACCGGACATCGCGTCCATTCACCCAAGTCTATTCACGAAAAAAACTTAATCCTATGTTGATCCTCACCTGTCTCCTGCTCGTTCTGATGGTTTTCGGCAACAAAATGCTGAAAGAAGCCTGAACCAGAACCGGTGACAAGCCCCCTCTCGAACGAGACTGTTTGTTGCCCTTTTTTATAGATGCGAGCCATCCCGACACCTCGGGATGGCTCGCGTTTTTCTAGCGTGCGCACATCCTGCAGGTTGATGTCGTACGATAGTGCCGTGGTGAAATTGTCGTCGCCGAACTGAAGCACCGGCACGAGGGTATTGACTCCCACCGTGGCGCCGGGCAGGTCGCGCACATCGAATACCTTTTCGTGATACTTGTCAAAAACCTGCCCCCACACGGTGACACTCAACCCGTTGGTACCGGTCACCTGGTACACCATCGGACGGAATGGGGCACATGGCGCCGGCGCCGAAGGTATGGTTGCAGTTTCGTTCATATTTTCAAATTCCTGTGTGGAACATCAACTCGCCCAACGCGACATCCAACTCAACGCCGCCCTCGGCCTGCTCCAATCCCTGCAACAGGATATAGCCACGCTCAAAGCCGGACGTACAACCGAAACCCACATTCGCACAGAAGACAAGTAAGTGCCCGCAGGCGCTTCAAAAAACCAGGCACCTGCCAGGCTGTCCCGATTTCGGGGCAGCCTGTTTTTTTGCCATACAGATTGCTTCGGGAAAAATTAACCCTCGAAAAATATCGCACGTAGCGTACCTTGCACCCCTGTTTTTCAACACCCGCTCGTGAAAGGGCAGCCGCACCGCCATCCGCAGCCACTGCTGCGGAACAGTTTTTGTACAGTACGGCTAATCCTCCCTAATCTTTTGGTGTCCCCTGCCACCGGTTCCGGCCTTTTCGGTTCGGCATCCATGCATTTTATCACCATCCAACACGCTATGTTGAAACAAACATTTACGCTTCTTGCTGCCCTCCTTCTGACCCTTTCGGCGTCGGCCCAAAAACAGGAAAAACTGTATGCGCGCTTCGGAATCAACGCCGGCGCATCCGTACTTTTTCACAATACCCTCTGGGACGTAACACCTTTGGGGAGCCTGTACAACGTGGTCAAGGAAAGCCACAAACCACCGGCGGCGCCCTACACGCAGGAGCAGTTTGAACAGGACTACGACCTGAACAAGTCGTTTACGATGCCGCGCTACGGGTTCAACCTCTTCCTGATGCACCAGCGATTTCCGGTATTTCTGGACCTTGATCTGGCCTCCTCGCCATCCAGTTACCAGAAACTGATGTTTGCCCTCACCCTCGGCGTCGGGAAAGATTACCGGCCGTTCGAGCGCGACTATTTTTTCTCCGGGCATATCGGCTTTCGTCGGGTGTTCCACGATGCCGGCTTTGGTTACGAAACCTTGACCAACAGCGTCGGTAACGACGTGGCGCGCGAGTACCTCGCCACGTTTTTCAAACCCGACGAGGGACTGGGCAGCCAATCGGCCTACATGCTCGCTTCCCGTATCGGATTCGGGCACGTCATCGGCGGCGCCGAGCGTGCGGCAGTCGGCATCGAACTGTACCACAACCTCGACCTGACCAACGAAACCGCCCGCAACGGCGGCGCCCGCATGACCAACATGGGCATCAACCTGTACCTGCGTTTCGACCTGAAACAAACGTCTTTTTGAGTTTCGAGGTTTGGGTTTTGAGTTTTGAGTTGGGCACACTCAAATTTTTTTGCAAACATCCTGGAATCCGGGAACCTTTGCGCCCGCTATCCGTGTTTTGGCCGCTCAACTGGTAAACGAGGGGTGCTTGGTGCTCGGAGACTGGGGTGTCACAGAGGCTCACAGAGTTTGAGAGGACACAGAGTTTTTTTGTCATTCTGAAGGAATCCGTCCGCTCTAAATCGGAAAAAACTCTGTGTCCTCTCAAACTCTGTGACACCTAACTCTACGAGAGCAAAACGCGCCACTTACACCGAAACACAAACCGGCCGAAGAGGCTATATTTTATCCATCATGGCAAACGAACCTACACCGACAAGTAACAGGCAGGTCTTCGAGCGCGAGTTTCTTCCGCTCCTGGACGCGGTGTTCTCGTTCGCGTATCGCCTGACCAACGACGCGACGCGCGCCGAGGACCTCACCCAGGAAACCTACCTGAAAGCATGGCGTTTTATCGGTCATTATGTGCCCGACACCAACGCCAAAGCGTGGCTGTTCCGCATCTGCCGGAACGCGTTCATCAACGAGTACCGGACGATGGTGCGCCAACCGCGCAAAGTGGACTACGAAGACATCGTGGTGTACCACAACGAAGACGAACCGGCTACTCCGGCGTACTCAGGCCTGCACGAGGAAATGGGCGGACGCCTGATCGGCGACGAAGTAGCCCGGGCCGTCAATGCCCTGCCGCCGCACGTCCGGCTCATCGTGCTGCTCGATCTGGAGGATTTCACCTACGAGGAAATAGCGGCTATCGCCAATATCCCGATCGGTACGGTGCGCTCGCGGCTCCACCGCGCCCGCAACGTACTGGCCGAAAAACTCCGGGACTATGCCCGGCAGCAAGGGTACTCGACGGAACAAGAAAGCGACGTGCCGGCCCCCAATGCGGCCCTTTCGCTTGCGTGAGAAAAAAAAAGGTTTGCCCGGCTGTTTTGTGCTGCGGCAAACCTTTTTTCATGGAATTTTTGCTACTCATCAATTCACACTAAACAGCATTTTTTCACCGCCAACGCGTTTCCGCATCCAAACCAACGCCGCTATGCCTTACAGTTTTTTTTCTTCAAACCAATGCACCCGTTATAGTCAAACCACCGGCAGGCAACCGGTGCCGACCGGGGCATGGGTCTGTACAGGTGTTTGTGGACGGGATTTGTGGAAATGTGTAGGCACAACCACTCAGGTATCATGAAGAATCCAATCCAACCATCCGGCGACAAGGCGGGAGCCGTCTTCACCGGAGGTATCCAACTCGTTCAGCAAGAACCCGACGACTGTCCATTTGTTACGCCAACCGACATAAACCCGCAAGAAATGCCCACACCACAAGAAGAATCTTTCCGAGCGCTGTTGCGCGAACATCTGCCAAGGCACACGGCTCCTCAGGCCCTCCGGGAACGTATCAAACGATCCATCATGCAGTTGCCCGACTAAGCAGACACACAAACCAACCTGCCCAACCATTTTCCCACACATTTTTCGATCGCCGGAAGATTCAGCAGAATCGCTCCGGCGATTTTTGTTTTGCGCGATTTTTGATGTTCAGGCGCTCATTTGAAAACTTTTTTCGTCTTTTGTCCCCAAACTTGATGTTATGAGCCAGCCCGTTACATTCCTCTGCGTTTCCAGTTATTTCAAAGGCAACGATTTCCTGCGCGGTATGAAGTCCACCGGCGCCACCGTGTACCTTGTCACCTCCAAAAAACTTGAGAACAAACCCTGGGCACGCGAAGCCCTCGACGACATTTTTTACGTGGAACAAGGCCCGGATAATTACTGGGATATGAACGCAGTGATCGCCGGCCTCGCCTGGCTGATGCGCACCAAAAAGGTGGATCGCATCGTAGCGCTCGACGATTTCGACGTGGAAAAAGCCGCACACCTACGCGAGCATTTCCGTATTCCGGGCATGGGCCAAACGACCTATCGGCATTTCCGCGACAAACTCGCCATGCGCATGAAAGCGCAGGAAGCAGGCATTCGGGTACCAGGGTTTTCTTCCTTGTTCAATGACGACGACATCCGGCAATTTGCCGCCAACAACCCCGCACCCTGGATCGTCAAACCGCGCGGACAGGCCTCCGCCACAGGCATGAAAAAAGTGTACAATGCCGACGAACTCTGGGCGCACCTCGAAACCCTCGGCGGCGAGCGCCACCAGTACCTCGTGGAGCAGTTCAAACCCGGCGACGTGTACCACGTGGACGCGCTGTCCTCCGGCGGCAAAGTGATCTTTGCCCGGGCATCCCAGTACCTCGCTCCGCCTTTCGATGTGGCCCACGCCGGCGGCATTTTCCGCAGCGCCATCATGGAGCAGGGTGACAAGGACGAAAAGGCTCTGCTGGAGCAAAACGATGCCGTCATGCAAGCCTTCGGCATGCAGTACAGCGCCAGCCATACCGAATTCATCAAGTGCCACGAAGACGGGCAAATCTATTTTCTGGAAACAGCCTCCCGCGTAGGCGGCGCGCATATCGCGGAAATGGTGGAAGTGGCTTGCGGGATAAACCTCTGGGCAGAGTGGGCACACATCGAATATGCCGTGGCTTCCGGCCAAACGTACAAATTGCCCAAAGTGCGCAAGGATTACGCCGGCATCATCGTGTCGCTCACAAGGCAGGAATGGCCCGACACGAGTCAGTTCAACGACCCGGAAATCGCCTGGCGCATGACCGACATGAGTTTCCACATCGGACTCATCGTACGCTCCCCAAAACGCACCCGCGTACTGGAACTGCTCAACGACTACGCCGCCCGCATTCAGCGCGACTACCACGCCAGCGCCCCGGCGCCGGATAAACCTCTTGTTTAGTTTTGAGTTTTGGGTTTTGAGTTTTGAGTGCCACTCAAAACTCAAAACTCAAAACCCAAAACTCAAAACTGACTACCGTACTCCGATGATTTCCACCTCGGCGCCGGTGAGGGCAGGGTTGTACCAGCAGTCAATTCGATTGGCCTTGTAGGCCGTGACGGCGGCTTTGGCTTCTTCCGGCGTGGTGTAGCCCTTTACGATGTAACTGGCGCCCTTTTCGCCGTTGGGACACGTGCTACCGGGGTGCCACAGCAGGTACAAGCCATCAATTCCGGGGGCTTTGTCCACCGGCGTGTCGCGACAATAGACGGCAAACTGGACGTAGTGCAGTTCGCTGACCGGGGTAAAGAGTTCGTCGCCTACCTGGCCGCGTCCCTTGCGCACGTTGCGCTGTACTTTCAGGCCGTTCACGGTCACCGTGGTAGCGGGTTCGGAAACCTCTTCCACAGTAGAGTACATGGCCGGCGAAACGCCTCCGGAGGTGCTGTACTCCGACGGGCGCACGCCTTTGGCGGACACGCCGCTCTGTTTACCCTGTACTTTGGCCAACGCTGCCGCGCGCCGCGCTTCAGCATCGGCTTCCGAGCCGGAATAAACCGGTACAGGCGCCGGGGAGCCGGTACTGTACGTGACCGGAGCCGTGACGGTGGAGGTAGTCGTTGTGGAAGCAGCGGGTTTGTAGGCGCGTTTGAGTTCGGCCTGACCCATGGCGGTAGTACCCGCGCATGCGAGGAGGAAAAGCAAAATAGTGTTTCTCACAGTTGAATAGTGTTTGATTATTAAAACAATAAGGCAGCGCCGAAAACGCCGGCGCTGTCGCCCAATTTGGGTTTCAAAAAAACGGTGTCAATCCGGGTGTTGAACAGATGCATGCGCGCTTCGGCCACACCGTCGGTGTACAGCCGGTCAATATTGCCGACACCGCCGCCGAGAACGATGGCATCCGGGTCAACGATATTGATAACCACTGCAATAGCCTTGCCAAAAAAGTGCATCAGGCGGTCCATTGTCTCCCGGGCGACAGGGTCGCTGCCTGCTTCAGCACGCGCCACGATGTCGCGCAGAGGCAGGCGTTGTCCACTTTTTTGCGTGTAAAATTTTTCCAGAGCGGGGCCGGAAATGAGCGTTTCCACACAGCCTGTTTTGCCACAGTAGCAGGGGCCGCCGCTCTCGTCGAGGAAATTGTGGCCCCACTCCCCGGCAATGCCCTGCCGGCCGTTGATAACTTTTTGCCGCACCACCAGTCCGCCGCCCACGCCGGTGCCGAGAATGACTCCGAACACCACTTCGGCATTGGGCAACACCTCCGGAACCGCACCGAGCAGCGCCTCGGCCACGGCGAAGCAGTTGGCGTCGTTGGCTAATCGAACCGGCACGCCGAGGCGTTTTTCCAAATCCTTGTCGAACGGTTTCCCGATCAGCGCCGTGGTATTGGCATTTTTCACCGCGCCGGTGTTGGGATCAAGCGTGCCCGGGTGACCAAGGCCGATGCGTTCGGGTTTTTGACCGGTTTCCTGAACAAGCATGTCCACCAGTTGAGCAATCTGCCCCAAAATATGTTCATACCCCAGCCCGGCCTCCGTCGGAATACGTTGGCGCGCCAGCGGCGTCGGATTTTCGCGACTTTCCAGTACGACCCCTTCGATTTTGGTGCCGCCCAGATCAATTCCCCAGAGAGCCATTTACAGTTTTGAGTTTTGAGTTTTGAGTTTTGAGTTTTGAGTTTTGAGTTTTGAGTTTTGAGTTTTGAGTTTTGAGTTTTGAGTTTTGAGTTTTGAGTTTTGAGTTTTGAGTTTTGAGTTTTGAGTTGGTTAATACAAGTGAAAAAAAACTTGGTGCAAAGGAACGCACAGTTTGACATTTGCAGCCCGTCTGATTTTTTCCAGTCAAACGAAACATTTACACCGTTAGTACAAAACCACTCAAACCGTTTCTTGCTGAACTCCAACTCAAAACTCAAAACTCAAAACTCAAAACTGTTATGAACGTTCACCTGCTGACCATTGGCGACGAAATTCTCATCGGCCAGATCATTGACACCAATTCGGCCTGGATGAGCCGCCAACTGAACCTGCGCGGCTTGCGGGTGACAGGCAAAAGCAGCGTGTCCGACACCCGGGAGGCTATCGTGGACGGGCTGGAACAAGCCGCTCGATTTGCCGATGTGGTCATTATGACCGGCGGTCTGGGACCTACGAAAGACGACATTACCAAAAAAACACTGGCCGACCATTTCGGCTCCGGCATGTCGTTTCACCAGGAAACCTACGACCGTATGGCCGCCTATTTTGCCAAAATCGGGCGCAAACTACCCGACGCGGCGGTCATCCAGGCGACCCTGCCCGACGATGCCGTGTTACTGACCAACAAGGTAGGCAGCGCACCCGGCATGTGGTTTGAGCAAGCCGGGAAAGTGTTTGTTTCCTTGCCGGGTGTGCCGTTTGAAATGGAATACCTGATGTCTGCCGAAGTGTTGCCTCGCTTGTCGGCGCGTTTTCCCGGTCGGCCCATCGCGCACCGCACCCTGCGCACCGCCGGCGAGGGAGAGAGCAATATTGCCAAACGAATCGAGGCGTTTGAGGACAGCCTGCCGGAAAACATCAAACTCGCCTACCTGCCCAGCCTCGGCCAGGTGCGGCTGCGCCTCACGGGCAGGTGGGATAGCGACCCGGTGCCGCCCGATGCCGAAGCGCAACTTGGCGCTTTGCTCGATGCCAAAGCCGCAGAACTGCTCGCAATTATTCCCGATCTCGTGTACGGCTACGACGAAGAAACGCTGGAACAGGTTTTGGGCCGGATGCTCCGGGAGCGCGGATTGCAATTCGCTACGGCGGAGAGCTGTACCGGCGGGCATGTCGCCCACCTGATTACCTCCGTGCCGGGCGCGTCGGATTATTTTCCCGGCAGTATCGTCAGTTATGCCAACAGCGTCAAGGAAAACCTGCTCGGCGTACGCCCCGACACGCTGGTCCACTTCGGCGCCGTGAGCGACGAAACTGTGCGCGAAATGGTAGCGGGCGCCCTGACCACGCTCGGCGCCGACGTGGCACTGGCCATTTCCGGCATCGCCGGCCCGGACGGCGGCACACCCGACAAACCTGTCGGCACCGTCTGGATGGCCGTCGGCAACCGGAACCGGATCGTTTCGGAAAAACACGTTTTCGGGCGTGACCGAACGAAAAACATCCAATTGGCGGGGGTGTATGCGCTGAATTTGGTGCGGAAATTCCTGCTGGGGCAGGTGTGA
>JAEUUV010000062.1 GCA_016787285.1 Saprospiraceae bacterium
GGCGTAACGGTCATCGTCAAAAACACCATCAAAGGCGCCGTCACCGGCAACGACGGACGCTATTTCGTGGAAGTGCCGGGCGCCGACGCCGTGCTCGTGTTTTCCTACACCGGTTTCAAACAAATGGAAATGCCCGTAAACGCCCAGCGAGAATTGGACGTGACCATGGTCGAGAGCGGCTCCGCACTCGGCGAAGTCGTGGTCGTGGGTTTCGGTACCAGTTACCGCCAGGACCTGACCGGTTCCATTTCCAAACTGAACTCCAAGGAGTTTGAATTGCAGCCGGTGCAATCGTTTGAAAACGCCATTCAGGGCAGGGCCGCCGGCGTGTTCATCAACTCGGGTAGCGGCAAACTCGGGCAGGGCCTGAACATCCGCGTACGCGGCATCTCGTCCGTGTCGGCAAGTAACCAACCCCTGTTCGTGATTGACGGCGTGCCGGTGATCTCGGAAGCAGTAGGCAGCGCCACCGAACCCGACAACCCGCTGGCAACCATTGCGCCCGAAGACATCGAGTCTATTGACATTTTGAAAGACGCTTCGGCAGCAGCCATCTATGGCGCCCGGGCCTCCAACGGTGTGGTGCTCGTAACCACCAAATCGGGCCGGGTGGGCCGCACAAAAGTGACTTTCGGATACTACGGCGGCGTGAGTAGCCCGACCCGCAAGCGCGAGTGGCTGAACGCTGCCGAATACCGCGAACTGTTTTCGTATGCCGCTAAAAACTCCGATTTCGGCGAACTGGACGGCAGTGAAGAATTTGCGGGCGAAACCGGTACCGATGATTGGGAGAGCACCAACGACACCGACTGGGCCAATGAAGCCTTTCAGGATGGCGGTGTGCGGAACGCCAGCCTCAGCATCAGCGGCGGCGATGCACGCACCTCATTCCTGCTCAGCGGCGCCTGGAACGACCAGACGGGTATCATCATCGGGAATGCGCTGAACCGCCTGAACGCCCGCCTCAACCTCGACCACAAGGTGAGTAACCGGCTGAAATTCGGCACCAACATCGGCCTGACTAAAAGCCTGAACAACCGCGTGCCCAACGACAACGCGTTCTCGAACCCGCTTCAGTTAAACGCACTGCCGCCTCTCCACCCCAAGATTGATCCAAATACGGGGCAACTCAACAGAAACACCTTGTACTACAACAACCTGCTCAATGTCGTCAACGGATTCAATGACGCCACGACGTACCGCTCCATCAGCAATGTGTACGGGCAGTGGGATATCACCAACCAACTTTCTTTCCGCGCGGAGTATGGTCTGGACTGGCTGAATCTGCAGGAAGAACAGTTTCTGGGACGCCAAACCGAAGATGGAGCGCCCACCGGCGAGAGTTACAGCAACCAGGTGAACAGCATCAACCAGAACGTGAACAGCTACTTCACCTACACCCGGAAGTTCAGCGACAACTTCGACCTGAACGGCACCCTGGGGATGCAACACCAGACGGGCGAAACGCGTACCACCAGCGCTACCGGCCAGGGCCTGCCCAATGACCGGTTTACCAAAATCGCTTCGGCAGCCAAAATCGTGGCCGCTACATCCACCGAAACGCAATACGCCTTCACGTCCTACTTTGCGCGCGCCAACTTCAAGTTGTACGACCGCTTCCTCGTGGGCCTCAGCGGCCGTATTGACGGCTCCTCGCGCTTCGGCGAAGACCAGCGATTCGGCTTCTTCCCGTCCGGTTCGGTCGGCTATATCCTGAGCAACGAGTCGTTCCTGAGCGATAATTCGGTGATCAATTTCCTCAAAATCCGCGCAAGTTATGGCCGCACGGGTAACGCCGAAATCGGCAACTTCGCCTCCCGCACCCTCTGGGGCGCCAACTTCGTGGGCGACCTGTCGGGCATTGTGCCCACCCAGTTGGGCGTCAATACGCTGACCTGGGAAAATACCGATCAGTTGGACATCGGCCTCGACTTCGGTTTGTTCGGCGACCGCATTTCGGCCTCGGTGGACTATTTCAGCAAAACCACCAACGACCTGCTGCTCAACCTGCCGCTGCCGGCATCCAACGGTTTCACCACGATTACCAAAAACCTCGGCTCACTCACCAATACCGGCTTTGAGGTCAGCCTGACCACGCAAAACCTCGTCGGTAAATTCCGCTGGAGCACGAGTTTCAACATTTCGGCCTACAAAAACAAGGTCACCAACCTGAACGGCTCCACCATTGACGGCGGCTCCCGCCAACTCGGTCGCGTGTCGGAAGGCGAATCGTTCGGCTATTTCTACGGTCCGAAATACGCCGGCGTCAATCCCGACAACGGCAATGCCCAGTACTACGCCACCGACGGCCAGGTGTACGATCAGGATGATTTCCTCGACCTGCCAGATGCCATGCGCAACCAGAAAGTGGGCGACCCGAACCCGGATTTCTTCGGCGGCATGAACAACCGCTTCAGTTATGGCGGCTTTTCGCTCGACGTGCAACTGCAATTCGTGTCCGGAAACGACCTGTACAACATTGCCGGTTTCTTCCAGTCGGTCAACGGCGACTACTTCGACAACCAGTCCAAAGACCAGTTGGACTACTGGCGCGAGCCCGGTCAGATCACGCAAATTCCCGAGCCGCGCCTGTACAGCGGCAACGGCGCCATCAAGTCGAGCCGATGGGTGCAGGACGGTTCGTACATGCGCGTAAAAGCGGCCACGCTCAGTTACACCTTTCCGAAATCATTGACTTCGCGCATCAAGATGGACAACCTCACGGTGTATGTGTCGGGCCAAAACCTGCTGACGTTCACCGGTTACGAGGGCTACGATCCCGAAGTGAACGCCACGTACATCAGTGCCGTCAACCTGGGCCACGATTTTTACACGCCGCCCCAGGCACGCATTTTCACGTTTGGTTTCAACGCCACGTTCTGATTGCACTCCTCACCATCTAAAATTTTCTCAAACATGAAAAAAATAATAGCACTCATAGGCATAGCCGGCGCCCTGACTTTTGGCTCCTGCGTCAAGGAACTGGAAATTGATCCGGTACAAAGCATTGACGCCACGGTGGCCCTCGAAACTGCCGAAGACCTGGAATCGGCACTGGTCGGCGCCTACGGCATCATGCACCAGGGCTCTTTGTACGGCACCAACCTGAACCTTGTTCCGGAACTGCTTGGCTCGGAAGACTATTGCCAATGGCGCGGCACGTTCCAGAGTTTCCGTCAGGTAATGAACAAAAGCATGACGGTGGATAACGCGGAGGCCAGCCGTACCTGGATTGATGCCTACCGGGCCATCAATATCGCCAACAATGTGATCGCCAATCTGAACAAAGTTGCCGACGTGGATCAACGCGCCGAACTGGAGGCCGAAGCCCGCTTTATTCGCGGTATCCTGCACTTCGAACTGGTGCGCCTCTATGCCCAGCCCTGGGATGCCACCGGCGCCAATAACGGCCCCGGCGTGCCGATTGCCGTAACAGCCGTGACCAATGAAAGTGCCGCCGGGCAAAAAGTCGCCCGCAACACGATCTCCGAGGTGTACGCTGCCGTGATTGAAGACCTGCGGGCAGCCGAACTGTCCCTGCCGGAATCCCGTTCGGGTACAAACCGTTTTCGCGGAACTACCTACACGGCTAAAGCATTCCTGGCACGTGTGTACCTCCAGCAAAGCCGTTTTGCCGATGCACTGACCAGGGCCGACGCCGTTATTTCCAGCAACAACTACGCCCTCAACGCGTCCATAGCGAGCACATTCACCAACAAGTTTACCAACGAAACGATCTTCGAACTGTACAACAACGACCAGAACAACGCCGGAACGGCCAACGACGGACTGACCACATTTTACGCCAGTATGCCCGGCATCGGCCGTTCGGATGTGCGTATTCTGGCCGCCTTCGCCAACCTGTACGAAGCCGATGATGAGCGCAACAGCCAACTGATCTACATCGGTACCGGGCGTCGCCCGGGATCGCGTCAGTGCGGAAAATGGACGGCCTTTGGCCAGAACATTCCGGTGATCCGCTTGTCGGAAATGTTTCTGATCCGCGCCGAATGCAACCTGCGGGAAGGCACGGCCATCGGCAACACCCCGCTCGAAGACGTGAATATCGTACGCCGCCGCGCCCGCGCTTCCGAGCGGACGGATGTGACGGTGGACGATGTTATTCTGGAGCGCAACCTCGAACTTTGTTTCGAAGGCTCGCGCATC
Organism: Saprospiraceae bacterium; assembly: GCA_016787285.1. Lineage (GTDB taxonomy): Bacteria > Bacteroidota > Bacteroidia > Chitinophagales > Saprospiraceae > M3007. The sequence continues at coordinate 4,168 of JAEUUV010000062.1, forward strand.
CACGACCTGAAGCGGCTGAAACTGAATACCGGTTCGTACCCGTATAACGACCCGCTGCTCGTGTTCCCGATACCGGAACGGGAAATCCGCGCCAACAGCGCGCTGGAGCAGAACGACGGGTACTAAGCATGTACCACGTATCGTGCATAGACTTTCCAGGTTTAAAAAAAAACCTGGAAAGTCTTGTTTTTTACGTCACTGAATTCCAATTCGCTCGCCGGCAAACTCCACCACATCACCTGCCCGCAGTTTCCGGCGTTTGCGGGTTTCCACTTCGCCGTTCACCAGCACCTCGCCGTTGGAAATTCGGATATTGGCCTCGCCGCCCGTACCGACGAGATGCAGTTTTTTCAGCAAATCATTGAGCGGGATAAATTCGTAGTCCTGTAATTCGTAGTGCTGCATGGTTTATATTTGTTGCAGCAAGGGTACAAACAAGTTGTGAATTTTGGCGGGCAGGGCACTATTTTTGCCCCCCGCAAACAAAACCGGTCACAACCGATTCGTACACAAAAACATGAAATACACGATATTACTTCTCAGCATGCTCCTCCTTGCAGCATCCTGCAAACAGGACAAACCGGGCGCTGCCGACCAAACAACCGACGACGCCCAAACAACCCGAACCGCACTGGCAGGCTACTGGATCGCTATGGATTTCTGCTCCCGGGCCAATCAGTACGGCTCGGTGCTCGGCGCCATGAACAATGCGCACATACCGTATGCCTACGCATACGAGTTCGACCCGAACAAACCCGACAGCGTCATCTGCTACAACGGTTTTGAAACGTGGTTGCTACCCGTCGCCATTGACAAAGACACCATTGAAGTCAAAGGCGCCGGCCAGGGCAAGTCCATTTACCTGATGTACCAGTCGAAAGGCAACAAGGAAATTACCTCCTTCGACGGCACACAGGGTTCGGTAAAAATGGATCGCTACGTCAAGTCGAAAGCCGAGGTCACCAACGGTTATGCCGCATTTACCGCCGCCTTGAATCACAACCTGTTCGGCGGTATCCTGCTGCCGATCGGCAGCCGCGACACCGTGATATTCGCCCCGGACGGGTTTATTCTGAAATGGAAGACGTACAACAAGTACAACGTGTGTACCGGCGGCGATTGTTTCGTGGCGGAAGAAGCGATGGACGTCATCACCTTGTCCGACAACAACAAGCCGGGTTCGGAAAAAATGTACGGCTTCAAGTACAACGGCACCAACGACACCCTCACGTTTTACAACCTCGTGAACACCAAACCCGACGAGAAATTTGCCTATGAAATCAAAGGCCCGGCGTTCAAATTCCGCCGTGTGCCGCCACAATTCTGACCTATGGCTTCTGCACTGAAAAATCTTTCGCAATACGAATCAGACAACATTCCGGACGCTTCCGGCTTGTCGTTCGGCATCGTGGTGGCGGAGTGGAACGCCCACATCACGCATGCCCTGTATGAGGGTTGCTACGATACCCTGCTCAAACACGGCGCCAAAGCGGAGCAAATTCATACCATACAGGTGCCGGGTTCGTTTGAACTGCCCGCCGGCGCCCGCATCCTGAACGGCCAGAAAAACGTGGACGCGGTGATCTGCCTCGGCTGTGTCATCCGGGGCGAAACCAACCACAACGAATACATCAACTCGGCGGTAGCGCAGGGTTTGGTCAACCTGAGCATTGCCACCGGCAAACCGTTCATTTTCGGCGTCCTGACGCCCAACGACGAGCAACAGGCGCTCGACCGCGCCGGCGGCAAACACGGCAACAAGGGCGTGGAAGCCGCCGTCACCGCCATTCGTATGGCGGCGCTCCGGCGGGAATTTTCGGAAGGCAAAAAGAAAATCGGATTTTGAAACTGAGCAGCATCCATACCGGCCACCTCAAACTCGACGGCGGCGCCATGTTCGGCGTGGTGCCCAAACGCATGTGGGCCGGCATGAACCCGCCCGATGCCAACAACCTTTGCACCTGGGCCATGCGCACCCTGCTGGTGGAAACCGGCGACCGGAAAATTCTGATTGACACCGGCATCGGCAACAAACAGGACGACAGGTTCCGCTCCCATTTCGAGCCGCACGGCCCGCAGTCCCTGTTTGTTTCCCTGGAGCAAGTCGGAGTACGCCGGGAGGACATCACCGACGTGTTCCTCACCCACCTGCACTTCGATCACTGCGGCGGCGCCATCTGGCAAAATGAAACAACCGGCCTGCCCGAACCGGCGTTCCCCAACGCCGTCTACTGGACCAACGAGCCGCATTTCCAATGGGCCACCAACCCGAATCCGCGCGAAAAGGCCTCTTTCCTGCCTGAAAACTTCCTGCCGCTGCACGAACAAGGCCGCCTGCAATTCATCGAGGTGCGGCAAAACATCGAGTTTCTGCCCGGTTTCCGCGTGCGATTCGTGTACGGCCACACCGAGGCCATGATGGTGCCCGTGCTGGATACCGGGCACGGAACAGTCGTGTACTGCGCCGACACGATTCCCTCGCAATGGCATGTCGGGCTGCCCTACGTGATGGCCTACGATGTGCGCCCCTTGGTCACGATGGAAGAAAAAGCCGCCCTGCTGACCGAAGCGGTTCGCGAAAAACAAATCCTGTTCTTCGAGCACGATCCGGTAGCCGAGGCGGGTTTTGTCGCACAGGATGCCAAAGGGCGCATTGCGCTGGAGCGCACCGGCACATTGGCCGAACTTTTGGAGTCAGGGGTTTAAACCTCGGAAACCTTGCCTACTTTTGTCGCCACCTGATACACGTACACGTGTGTTAAGAAAATGCCAAAATCAATGCAACGCGTGGGCCAAAGCCCCTGCACGGCGTTTGACGCGGCATTGCTCGTCCATCCAAAATCGAAATTTTGCTGACATGATCCTTCGGAAAGGCACCACCTTCTTTTTCCTCCTCCTGGCTCCGTTTCTGCTGCTTGCACAACAATCCACCGTGTTCACGGAAGCCAATCTTTCCTACAAACGCGGCGTGGATTTTTACAACCAGCGCCTGTATGGCCTGGCTCAGAACGAATTTCGCGCAGCCATGGACCTGCTCCGCCCGGTGAACGAGCCGGACTGGGCAGCCCTTCGAACCGACGCCGAACTCTACCACGCCAAATGCGCCGTGCGCCTCGAACAACCGGAAGCCGAAAAGCAGGTGTTCGATTTCCTGCGCAATCAGGCCCCCTCGACCGAGTCGAGCCAGGCCGCCCTCGAAATCGGGAACTACTATTTTGAAAGCAAAAAGTACGATCAGGCCCTGGAGTACTACGACCTGGCGCCCTCCGGCGCCGCTTCCGGCGCCGTGCGCGACGAAATCCGTTTCAAAAAAGGCTACAGCTATTTCCTCACCGACCGCTGCCCGCAAGCCCAGACAGCGTTCGCCGGCCTGAAAGAAAACACCAAAAGTGAGTGGTACTACCCGGCCAACTACTACCACGCTTTCTGCTCCTTCAAGGCAGCCCGCTACGACGACGCTGCCCGCTCGTTCCAGCGCTGCGAAGAGGCGCCGGAATACAAAAAAAGCGTGCCGTACTACCTCACGCAGATTTATTTTGCCAAAAAACAGTACGATCTGGTCATCTCCTACGGCGGCCCGAAAGCCAAGGACGAGCAGTTGAAAAACCGCGCCGAACTGAACCAACTCGTCGGTCAGGCTTATTTTGAAAAAGGCGACTACAAGCGCGCCCTGCCCTACCTGGAATTTGCCGCTACCAACCTGCGCTCGTCGCTGCGTTCGGTGGACTACTACCAACTCGGATACGCCCAGCACCAGAACGGCTTTTACAAACAGGCCATCACCAACTTTGAAGCGCAAACCAAACTCGACAAGGACAACGCTATGGGCCAAAACGGCCTGTACCACCTGGCCGATTGCCACCTGCGCAACAACAACAAACACGCCGCCCGCACGTACTTCGGGCAGGCTGCCGCGCTAAACTTCGACCCGTCGATCAAGGACGACGCCCTCATCAACTACGCCAAACTGAGCTACGAACTCAAACTCGACCGCGAGGCGCTCGTAGCCCTGCAAAGCATTCCGGCCAACTCCCGCAACTACGAAGACGCACAGGCCCTCATGGGCGAACTGTTCCTCAACACCCGCGACTACGACCGCGCCGTGGCTACCCTCGAAGCCGTGAAAAACCGCACGCCGCGCCTCAACGAAATTTACCAGCAGGTGTGCTACCTGCGCGGCCTGCAACTGTACAACGACAGGCAGCACGACGAGGCCCGCCGCTTTTTCAATAAATCCCTCGAAAACCCGATCAACAAGCGCACCGCCGCCCTCTGCTCCTACTGGCTCGGCGCCATTTCCAACGAAAAAGGCGAATACGCCTTCAGCAAAAACCACATGGGGGCATTCCTCAATCAGGCAAAAAGTTACAACGACCTGCCCGAAGAGAGCGACGTGACGATGGGCAACTACATCCAGGGGTACAACCTGCTCAAACTGAACGACTACACCAGCGCGCTCAGCAGTTTCAAAGCCACCGTGGACGGTATCAAGCGCAACCTGAAAAACATCCAGTCCGAACAGATCAAGTCCGGCGTGCTGGGCGACGCCATCCTGCGCGCGGGCGACTGCCATTTCAAACGCAACCAGTACCGCGAGGCGCTCGCCTTCTACGATGAGGCCATCGGCAAAAAATACGACGGCTACGAGTACGCCATTTATCAAAAAGCCATCATCAAGGGCCTGACCGGAAATCCCTTAGACAAGATCATCGCCCTGGAAGATTTGGTGACCAAGTACCCCAACAGCCGCTTTACCGACGATGCGCTGTTCCAGATCGGCGACACCTACGTGGAAATGGGCCGCCTGAACGAAGCCACTTCGCCACTCCGCAAAATCGTAACCGACTTCCGCGGGCGTTCTACCCTGGTCAACAAAGCCCTGCTGAAACTCGGCCTCATCTCCTACAACCAGGGCAATACCACCAAAGCGCTGGAGTACTACAAACAGGTGTTCGACAACAACCCGGACAACACCGAAGCCAAAGACGCACTGGCGGCCATCGAGGAAATATATGTGCGCGACCTGAACCGCCCCGACGAGTACTTTGCCTTCCTCGAAACGCGCCCGGGGTACAACGTCAATACCGCCTCCAAGGACAGCGTGACGTACCAGTCTGCCGAATTTCAGTTTCAGGAAGCGCGCTATGCCCTCGCCATTGACGGTTTCACCAACTACTTAGCCAAGTACCCGAACGGGCGCTACGTGTTGCCGGCCTACTTCATGCGCGCCGAGAGTTACTCGCAGGCCAGCATATCCAAATACGACATGGCGCTCAAGGACTACGGCTACGTAGTGGGCAAAGGGCCGAGCAAATACTACGCGAAATCCAGCGAAAAAGCCGCCCTGCTGGCCTACAACTACGCCAAAAATTACGCTTCCGCCCTCGAATACGCCCGCAAATGGGAAGAGTCTGCCATCTCGGAATCCTCGCGCTTCGAGGCACAGGAACTCGTGATGCGCTCGGCTTACGCCACCAACAACACGGCAGTGCTCACCGAATACGCCCAAAAGGTGTCTACCGCCACATTGGCTTCGCCCGAGCAGGCGGCCACGGCCAACTATTACCTCGGTAAAATGTCGTACGACCGCGGTGACTTCGACCGCGCGCAACCCTACCTCCAGCGCGTGACCCAAAGCAGCACCACGATTATCATGGCCGAATCGTACCACCTGCTGGCCCAAATCCTGTACCGGCAGCGCAACTACGACAAAGCGGAAGAACTGATCGGCAACGCCAACCAGGCCAGCGCCGGCTACGACGACTGGATCGCCCGAAACCTCATCCTCCTGTCCGATGTATACGCTGCCAAGGGCGACAAAAGCAGTGCCACCGCCGCCCTCGAAGCCGTGCTGGAAAACTACAAGGGCGACCCGAAAATCATTGCTGAAGCCCGCGACAAGTACAACAAACTGAACGGCGCTGCTCCTGCCAACCAACCCAAAGGCGCCAAAGGCATTGACGTCATTGATCCCGACGAGGGGAATTGAGGTTTCTAAATAGGTTGAGCGGGTTGAACGGGTTGAACGGGTTGAGCGGGTTGAACGGGTTGAACGGGTTGAACGGGTTGAACGGGTTGAACGGGTTGAGAAAAATTATCCGTTAAACTCATTAAACCCGCTCAAACCGTTAAACTCATTAAACCCGACCAAACCGATAAACTCATTAAACCCGACCAAACCGCTCAACTCATTAAACCCGCTCAACTCATTAAACCCGCTCAACCCGTTAAACCCGCTCAACCCGCTCAACCCGTTAAACTCATTAAACCCGTTAAACCCGCTCAACCCGCTCAACCCGTTCAACCCGTTAAACCCGCTCAACCTTCTTTCGCATCCATGAAAAAAACAGCATTCCTCGCCTGCTTCCTTTGGGCTTCTTCGCAAGCCGTCCTTTTTGCTCAAAAAGACCTGCCTACGGAAAACGTGAGCATCATCAAGGATTTTGACGCCCGGCTGCTCGAATCCAACAAATTAGATGTGCCCCCTACCCTGCCGCCGCAGGACACGTCGAAAAAAAAGCAGGACTACCTCGTGCCGCCCAAGCCCCTGGTGACCAACTACGACGCGCCCGTGCTGCGCCCGATCGGCATGCGTACCGTCAAACCGGAAAAACCGTACAACGGTTACCTGAAAGCCGGCGGTGGCGTTCCGGCCACGCTGTACGGCGAACTTGGTTATGCGTTTTCAGCCGACAAATTCGACGGCAAAGCCTGGGTGCGGCACCACCAGGCCAACCGGAAATCGTATGAAAACCAGCAGTTCGCCAACACCGACGCCCTGCTGAACGGAAATATCTACCTCGACAACGGCCTTGCCGTGGAAGGCCGCGTGGGGTACTCCTACGACCAGGTGTACTACTACGGCTACGAACACGACTCCATCTCGCTCGACGCCGAGCAGGTGCGCCAGAACTTCGCGATTTTCGACATCGGCGGGCGCTTTTACAACAGCGAACGCACCGACCTCGACCTCAACTTCGCCATTGCGCCGAGCCTGTACATTATGAAAGACCACTACGCCAACGACGAAACAGGCTTCAACCTGAACCTGAGCGCCACGAAGTGGTTTTCCGACAAACACCCCCTGAGCGTCACCATCCGCACGGATTTCACCTCGTACAGCGACACCATTGACCAAAAACTGAACAACATTTACCTCCAGCCCTCCTTCACGTTTCACGCCGATTTCCTGAAAGTGAAAGTCGGAGGCAACTTCGTCAACAACCGCGACGTGTTTTCGATCTTCCCCGACATCGAACTGCTGCTCCGCCTCTGGGGCGACGGCCTCCAGGTGTTTGCCGGCGCCGGCGGCGATTTGCGCAAAAACACCTACCGCAGCATGTCGGCCTACAACCCGTTTCTGGAAATGCGCGTGTCTGAACTGCGCAACACCAACTGGCGCGAATACTACGGCGGCGCCAAAGGCAACCTCGGCTGGCTGGAATATCAGGGCCGCGTCAGTTACGGCAAAGCCGGCGACCTCGCCCTGTTCCAGACGCATTACGACTCCATCGGCGGCAAGGAAATCACCCGCTTCGGTACCCTGTTCGACACGGTGGATGTGTTCGGCATCACCGGCACCATCAAACTGCGGCCCATCAAAGACCTGGCGCTCATGGGCACGGTCAGTTACAACACCTTCGACCTGGCCAACGAAAACGAAGCCTGGGGCCTGCCCAACCTCGAATTCAACGGCAGCGCCATTTATACCCTGCTCGACGGCAAGGCAAGTCTGAAAGGGGAACTCCACGTGGCCGACGACATCGCCTTCCGCAACCGGGAAAATATGTCGGAGTTTACCGGCGGCTTGTTCGACCTCAGTTTCGGCGGCTCGTACCGCTTCACCGAGCACATCGGCGTTTTCCTCGATGTCAACAACGTACTCGACAACAAACGCGAACGCTGGTTGGACTACCCGATCTTCGGGTTCAATATCCTGGGCGGTATCACGGCGCGGTTTTGAATATGGCGTCGTAAATTTTTCACCGCAGAGACGCAGAGGAGTAATCGCTGCGTCTCTGCGTCTTTTTATTTATCGGGACAGGCCGTCGGCAAGCCCCTGCTGGGCGCGAGTGTTCGGCAACTAAAAAAAAGACGAAAGGCAGAAACCTGCTGGGCGCGAGTGTTCGGCAACTAAAAAAATTGATGTGGCTCGCAAGGGTCTTCGACCCGATGCGTAGCGTTTGCAAGTCTCTGACTTGCATTACTTTGCACGTCGGTTCATATTCGCCAGTCAGAGACTGGCTGACACACGCATCGCATCAAAGATGCTCGCGAGCCACGTCGTTTTTTTTAGTTGCCGAACACTTGCGCCCAGCGGGTATATGTTTCGTTTAATTCTTTCCTGAAAAGCCGCACGGATCTTCACGCCGTGCACGGGTCTTTTGACCCAGCGCTAACCCCTTGATTATCGCACAGTTTGACCCTGCCGAACACTTGCGCCCAGCGGTTCTTTACGCATGCTATCGCACCACCACCACTTTTTCGCCGGCTTTCAGCCCACTTTGCGTATCTGTAGCCATCAGCAGGTACGAACCTGCCGGCAGGAAAGAAAGGTCTACGCTGTTGTGGTCGCCGTTCACAACCAACGTGGACAATCGTTTGCCTTGCTGGTCGAACACTTCCAACAGCAGGCTGTTGAGGGAAAATGAAGCGGGAAATTTCAACCAAACCAGACCCGCGCCGGGGTTGGGCGACACGTGCAGCGCCAGGGATTGCGCAGGAGACGTGCTGCTCAAACTGTACTCCACGGCGGTTTTTACGGTATTGGTGATGATGGGCGCGTTGAAGTCAAAATAAATGGCCGCCGTGTTGGACACACTTTCGTGGAGCATAAGGTCGCGGTCGGCTTCCACCGAAAACTTGACAAACCCCGTAGCCCCGGGTAGCAGGAAGATGTTGCTAAACGTAAACTCCAGGCTTCCTTCCTGAGCCATTCTCCAGGTACACGGGTGGCTGGAACTGATAAACTGGAACGTGGCCGGATTCAGGTTCTTTTCCAAAACATCTTTCACGACGACTTTTTCGGCATAAAAATTCCCGGTGTTCTCAAACCGGATGACGTACTCCAAAGGCATCCCGGCGGCCACCTCTTCCGGGGTGATGCGCTCGACAGCCGCTTTATCATTGGGGTCGTACGAGCCTACGACTATTGTCCGAAGGCTTGCATAATTGTTGACGGGATCGCTATCGTTGGCTACTGCAGCATGAGCGCTAAAGAGCAGCACCTCGTCAATCGGCACTGCGGCGGAAAGGGTAAGTTCTATTTCAAGGCTCCTGATTTCGGCCAGGGCAAGTGCAGGCAGGTTCCAGCGCAGCGTATCGTTGTCGAGCGTGGCTTCCCCAAATGGAGTATATCCGTTGATGGTCAGGCCGGCCGGCACCACAAACGTAACCGTACAGGGCGGTACCGGCTCATTGCCGATATTTTGCGCCGTCAGGGTGATGGTGTTTGAAAAACCCGGGCGGAAAGGCTGCCAGTTGGTGATGTCGAGTTTCAGATCAATGATGCCCGGCGTGAAATGCACCCCGAAATCGTACGTCGAGCCGGGTTGGTTGGCAAGCCTGTAGGCGGGTTTGATCGTGGAGTATTTGTTGGGCGGCGTAGCCCGGAGGGTGTCGAGTTGGTTGGCTGCTACCAGATAGTAGATACCATCCACACCGCTCGACGCATAGGAGCCCAGCGGCTCGGCGCCGACGAGTACACTCTTCAGGGGCGGCTCGCCGGCGTCGGGTTGGCCGTTGTTGTTAAGATCGTTGTAGATTTTACCGCCGAACACCTCAAAATCGGCATTCAGGCGCCAGACCCCGTCCACAGAGGTGCCCAGGTAGATGCTCGGGCCACTGATCGCCAGTTCCCGGGTGCGGAGGTGCGGCAGCCCTTCGTTGAGCGGCTCCCAGGAATTGCCGAGGTCAAAACTGATGTACACGCCATGGTACGGGTTGGCGGTTATGAAGAGATTCTGGTAAACCAGCAGGTCAAGCGGATCAAAGTACACATCGCCCCAGGAATCTGCGGGGAGACCGACCATTTCCAATGCCTTCCAGGTATTGCCATAATTGGTACTATAGTAGGATTCGTACTCCGACCAGTAGGTGAGTCGCCCGCCCACAGTGCTCAGTTTGTTGTAGCGATGCGCTCCGGGCGACCAAAATTCCTGCATCAGCGTCCAGGTGGCGCCGTCGTCCTGTGAGCGGTACAACTCGCCGCTGTTCGTGGTGTAGAACAGGAAATTGTCGAGCGCAGCAATGTCCCGGTAGCCGTTCGATACGGATACGGTGGGCAGGAAGGGCTGCCAGGTAGCGCCACCGTCTTTGTTTCGGCGCACCTGCTCATTTTCGATCAAATAAATATCGTTGCCGAAAATCCGGAAAAAGGATTCTCCGGCATACCAGGCGTCCGCCGTGGTGATTTTTGTCCAGGCCATGCTGTTGCCTACCAATTGATACACGGTATCCGTGCTGGCCAGCCCGAAAAGGGTGTCGCCTTTGGCGGTCAGGATAATGAAGGTGGGTTCGTTGGCAAAATCGGAGGAAGGCGCCGGAATCTTTTCCCAACTCAGCCCCCCGTTGATGCTCGACCACGTGCCGGAATAGGTCGTGGCGGCCACAATGCGACCGTTCGACAGGGCCTCAAGGGCGCTGATGCGGGAGGCTCGGAACCCCTGCTCCGACTTGGCTACCTGAGTGCCGTTTTGGGAGGTTTTGTAGATGCCGGACGATCCGGACAATACAAATTCATTGCCAACCTGAACCCCCTCAACGGCGTAGGTCAAGGGCAAGGACGGCGTCAAGTTTTGCCAATTCAGGCCATCGGACGAGTGGTAGTAATGGCTTCTTACATACCGGAAGGTGCCGTCCTCGTTTTGGGCGACACCGTTCAGTTCGTACATATTGGAATTGGTGGCCGGTACGCCTCCATACCAGGTTTGACCAAAATCGTTGGACGTGTACAACGTATCGTTATTCAGCATCAGGATAAAATCTCCATTGCTCAAAATATCCCTGGAATAAGCGGTGTCGGGAGTAGCGGCCCAGGTAAGGCCAAGGTCGTCGGAGCGAAACCGGTTGTAATAATTGTAGGCCAGGATGTTATCGCCGTGGATGGCCACCTGGTTGAGGTATTCATTGGGCGGTTCGGGCAGTTCTGCCCAGGTTGCTCCATTGTCGTTGGAATAGTAGTAATACGAGTAACTGTTATTCAGCCAAAGCCGGTTTCCGTCGCGCCAGACCCGCAAGTATCTGGAACTGATATCGAGGCGGATATACGGGTCGGTTTCCGTGAGGTTGTGGGCGCTCCAGGTTTGTCCGCCGTCGGTGCTGCGGTAGAGGTACGAGATTTCCGTACTTCTGGATAAAAACTCCACAGCCAGCACCATGAACTCCGAGTCGCCGGGCGTGATGGCCAAAACGCGCTTTCCTGCGAAGGCATCGGAAAACACGTGCCAACTCTGCCCCGCATCGGTGGAGGCCCACAGGCCGCCGTCGGTGCAGGCAAAGATGGTGTTGTTGTGTTGGCGCATTTGGAAGACATAACCTCCGGCCGGGCCGTTGGTGTGGGTCCATTGGGCGGCGGATTGTGCCGGAAGCAGGGCAGCAAAAAGCCAGAAGGCGGCAAAAGCGGTAAAGGATTTCATATACATTCAGATTAGTTGTGACGGGAAGGGTGCAGGGATGTACAGGGGGTATGATTTCGGTTAACATGTTTCAGTAGCGCTCATTTCCATTCCGCCCGGTTGAGAATAAAACTGCTCTCTTGTTTGACAAATCCGACCTTGGGGTAGTACGCCATAGCGGTCGGAACGGACAGCAGCAGCACCATGGACTGATCGCCGACTTTTTCCTTCGTCAGGGTGATCAGTTGCCTGCCGATACCCGCCTTTTGGTACTCGCGCCGCACAGCCAAATCCGACAGGTAGCAAGCCCAGACCCAGTCCGTTATGGACCGGGACACCCCGACCAGCAAGTCATTGTCCCAGGCAGTTACGATAAGATTCGAATGGTCGAACATCTGTTGAATTCGCTCTTTGTCGTTTGTCGGCCTTGGCAACCCTGCATTTTCGTAGAGTTCGATAACCTGCTCTGCCGTTGGTCTTTTGTCCAAACTGTAGGTAATGTTCATGTTGGTATTGTTGTGTATGGGTGCGTGCTTGGACTGCGTCCGGTTATTTTATGGATATTCAAAGCAAATTTTACCCTGCTGGGCGCGAGTGTTCGGCAACTAAAAAACTGACGTGGCTCGCAAGGGTCTTCGACCCGATGCGTAGCGTTTGCAAGTCTCTGACTTGCATTATTTTGCACGTGATTTCATATTCGCCAGTCAGAGACTGGCTGACACACGCATCGCATCAAAGATGCTCGCGAGCCACGTCGTTTTTTTGTTGCCGAACACTTGGGCCCAGCGGGGACTGTGCGATGCCGGCGTTTTGCTTGACGGATTTGTGCGACTCCTCCACTTTCCACCGTTTTTGGTAGAGTTGGAAGATTTGTTCGGCATTCAAATCGCCATTGCTTGTTACAAGAAATGCTACCGCAGTAGAGCCATCT
>JAEUUV010000109.1 GCA_016787285.1 Saprospiraceae bacterium
ACTTCCTGGCAAAACCAAAGTGATCGTGGATCGGATCAAACCTTTCGTGGTGGATGCCTGGGAAACTTCCATGAAATGGATGAACCGCATCGAAGACTACGGCGAACAAAAAACAGGGGAAGGCGCTGCCGGCGAAGACAAGCCGCGCATTTATCAAATTCCGGACAAGGGGGAGGCGCTGCCCGGCATCGAGGACATGCCCACCGACAGCCGCTCGGGCAAGCGCCCGATTTACGAAGATACCGGCTCCGGTATTGAAGATGAATAACCCGCAACCAGTCCGTGGGACACCTTTGCCCGTGACCATACTCCTTCTCGACAACTACGATTCCTTCACGTACAACCTGTACGACTACCTCCGGCAGGCAGGCGCCGATTGCGTGGTGGTACGCAACGATTCGCCGGAACTGTTGGCCTTTTCACCGGAAGACTTCGACGCCGTGGCGCTTTCGCCCGGCCCCAAACGACCGGAAGACGCGGGTTTGATGCCCGATCTGATCCGCGCTTGGCACGATCGGCTTCCGATGCTGGGTATTTGCCTGGGCCACCAGGCGCTGGGGGCGTTTTTCGGCGCCCGGGTGGTACTTGCCAATGTGCCGATGCATGGAAAAACATCCAAAGTGCAACACCGGGGACATCCGCTTTTTGCGAGCATACCGGCACAGTTCTCGGTCATGCGTTACCACTCGCTTGTGGTGGAGGGGCTAGCGGGAACACCGCTGATAAAAATCGCTGAAACCGGAGATGGTACGGTCATGGCGCTGACGCACGAACAGCTACCGTTGTTGGGCGTGCAGTTTCACCCGGAATCCATCCTGACGGAATATGGCAACCAACTGCTCGAAAACTGGGTACATCTTATTCGGGAATACAGGGTGAGGCGGCAAAAAAACGGGCTTTTGGCTGCCGGAGCCGCGCGTTCGTTTCACTGAGGCTCTTTCTTCCGAACCAGCATGAGTCCGTCACGAAGCGGCAGCAGCAGGTTTTCCACCCGCTGGTCTTCCTGAATCATGGCGTTGAACGCCCGCAAGGCTTGTGCAGTGGCATCGGAGTTTTCGTCGAGAACCTTGCCGTCCCAGAGCACGTTGTCGGCCAGCAAAAAACCGCCCGGTCTGATTTTGGGAAAAACAAGTGCGTAGTGTCGGGCGTAGTCCAATTTGCCTGCATCCAGAAAAACCAGATCGAAGGGGCCGTCAAGGGTGGGCAGTATGTCGGCGGCGTCGCCGATATGCAATACGATCCGGTCGTTCAGGCCGCTTTGGTGGAGGTATTTCCGAATGATCGGCTCCAGTTCGTCATCGGCCTCAATGGTGTGCAGCAACCCGTCGTCGGGTAGCCCCTGAGCCATGCACAGGGCGCTGTATCCGGTGAATGTGCCGATTTCCAATACCTGTTGCGGTCGTATCATCCGGCAAATCATTTTCAGGAGCATTCCCTGCAGCGGTCCGGAAATCATTTGCGGGTTGAGGGTGCGCAGGTGGGTTTCGCGTTCGAGTGCTTCCTGTATTTCCCCTGCCGGAGTGCTGTGATGCAGGCAGTACCGGGACAGGTTGTCGTCGTGTGGTATCATGCGAGTGCGTATTCGGAGGTATATTGGGAGTAACTGCGTGCAAAAGACGGACAATCTTTCCTGTTCGGACTTTTTTTTAAAAAAACTTTTCCGCATTTGGATAAAGGCTTTACCTTTGCACACGCTTTTGGAAAGGGGGTGTTTTTCTACTCCAAAAGTACGTTGTTTGAACGTGTTTTCTTCATATAAATGCCCGTGGAGAAGGAGTTATCGGCCAGTGTAGCTCAGTTGGTAGAGCAGCTGATTTGTAATCAGCTGGTCGGGGGTTCGAGTCCCTCCACTGGCTCCAGGAAGTTTAGAGTTGTGAGTTTTGAGTTTCGAGTCGGCTGACTCAAAACCCAAAATGCCAACCTCAAAACTTTAAAAGGGGGTGCCCCGGAGTTGGAGAGCCGGGCCAGACTGTAAATCTGGTGCTTCACTGCTGAGTAGGTTCGAATCCCACCACCCCCACAGGACTGTTTCGAGTAGCGAGTTTTGGGTTTAGAGTTGTCTTAAACGCAACTCAAAACTCAAAACTCAAAACTCAAAACTCAAAACTATTTCGCGGTGGTAGCTCAGTTGGTAGAGCGTCAGCCTTCCAAGCTGAATGTCGCGAGTTCGAATCTCGTCCGCCGCTCCAACCAGTTTTGGGTTTCGAGTTTTGAGTGAAACTAACTCAAAACCCAAGCCTCAAAACTGCCGTTGTAGCTCAGGGGTAGAGCACTTCCTTGGTAAGGAAGAGGTCGTGAGTTCAAATCTCATCAACGGCTCAAACGATGTGATAATAGGATAATTTGATCTTTGACTACGATGTTCAGGGTCGGGTTTTCATTTATCACATTATCACATTAACAAATTATCATTCAACAAATTTTCAGTCTGAACCAATGGCAAAAGAGACATTTGCACGCACCAAGCCACACGTCAATATCGGTACGATTGGCCACGTAGACCACGGTAAGACTACCCTGACTGCAGCAATCACTTATGTACTTGCCAGCAAGGGTTTGGCTAAAAAAACGGACTACGCTTCGATTGACGCCGCTCCCGAAGAAAAAGAGCGCGGTATCACGATCAACACCGCTCACGTGGAATATGAAACCGAAAAGCGCCACTATGCACACGTGGACTGCCCGGGTCACGCCGACTATGTGAAAAACATGATCACGGGCGCCGCTCAGATGGACGGCGCTATCCTCGTGGTGGCTGCTACCGACGGCCCGATGCCGCAAACCCGTGAGCACATCCTCCTGGCTCGTCAGGTAGGTGTCCCGCAGATCGTAGTGTTTATGAACAAAGTTGACCTCGTGGACGACCCCGAGATGCTCGAACTCGTGGACATGGAAGTACGCGAACTCCTGTCTTCCTATAAGTTCGACGGCGACAACGCCAGCGTCATCAAAGGTTCGGCCCTCAAAGCCCTCGAAGGCGATGCTGATGCCGTGAAAAGCATCAACGACCTGATGGATGCTTGCGACAACGACATTCCGGAGCCGGAGCGTCAAATTGACAAGCCCTTCCTGATGCCCGTCGAAGACGTGTTCACCATCACCGGTCGCGGTACCGTAGCAACGGGCCGTATCGAACGCGGTGTGATCAACGTGAACGACCCCGTTGAAATCGTGGGCATGATGAAAGACGGCGAAAAGCCGAAAACCTCCACCGTTACCGGTGTGGAAATGTTCCGTAAACTGCTTGATCGTGGCGAAGCCGGTGACAACGCCGGTCTGCTGCTCCGCGGTATTGACAAAGAAATGATCAAGCGTGGCATGGTTATCTGCAAGCCGGGCAGCGTGAAACCGCACAAGAAATTCAAGTGCTCGGTGTACGTACTGTCCAAAGAAGAAGGTGGCCGTCACACGCCCTTCTTCAACGGCTACCGCCCGCAGTTCTACTTCCGTACCACGGACGTTACCGGTGACGTGAAACTCCCCGCCAACATCGAAATGGTGATGCCGGGCGACAACGTCGAATTCGAAGTAACGCTCCACAACACGATCGCGCTCGAACAAGGTCTGCGCTTCGCTATCCGCGAAGGTGGCCGTACGGTCGGCGCCGGTCAGGTGACGGAAATTCTTGATTAAAGGTTTCGAGTTTCGGGTTTTGAGTTTTGAGTTGCTTTCGCTTAAGTGCAATGCCAACTCAAAACTCAAAACCTGAAACTCAAAACTATTTAAAGGGGCATAGCTCAATTGGTAGAGTGGCGGTCTCCAAAACCGCAGGCTGCGGGTTCGAGCCCTGCTGCCCCTGCATTTCGGTACCAATAGTCCCTGTTTTTTGGGTAATCTTGGTTCAGGTTCGTCGGCTGCTTTGGGGCCTGCGGACTTTTTTGACAAAATCTGTTACGGTCTCCAATTTCGGACCGGGCAACGCAAACTAAACTGGCAATGGACAGGATTTCGCTGTATCTGAAGGAGAGCTACCACGAGTTGGTGAAAAACGTCTCCTGGCCCACATTCGCTCAACTGGGAGAAAGCACTATCGTAGTACTGGTTACTTCCGCCATACTCGCTCTCGTCGTCCTCGTGATGGACGGTAGCTGCAACTTGTTGTTCAATTTCATTTACAAAGCGTAAGCAACTGCCTCCGGGTAGTAGTTCTGCTGTTTTCACCCCCTCTTTCCAAAAGATTCAAGAACAAAGAAATGGATACGACAACGGCAGCAGGGGCCGAAGGAAAAAAATGGTACTCGCTTCGTGTCATCAGTGGCAAGGAGAAGAAGATCAAGGAGCGTATTGACCTGGAGGTTGATCGTTCCAACTGGAAGGATTTTATCTTCCAGGTAATCGTCCCCACTGAAAAGGTATATAAAATACGCAACGGGAAAAAAGTGGCTCAGGAGCGCAACCTGCTCCCGGGCTATATCCTTGTCGAAGCGTACGGGAGCCGCCTGAATGGCGACGTAGCCAAGATGATTAGCGATATGCCCAACGTCATCCATTTCCTGGGCAAAGAAACGCCCATCCCCATGACCCAGAACGAAGCCAACCGGCTCCTGGGCAAGGTGGACGACAGCAGCGAAGCCGGCGAAACTATGGCCGAGCCGTTCCTTGTAGGCGAAACCGTCAAAATTATTGACGGGCCGTTTGCCGAGTTTGTGGGCGATATTCAGGAGGTGAACGAAGAAAAAAAGAAGATCAAAGTCATCGTCAAGATTTTCGGGCGTGGTACCGAGGTCGAGTTGAGTTTCATGCAAGTAGATAAAATCAGTTAGGATTGCCGCCCGATGTCCGCTTCTCCCGGACACGCTTCCATCCAAGGCAACCCGAAACGATTCATATTTTTTCAACATTTTGTGAACGCTGTTTTGTAACAAGCTGATCCAATGGCAAAAGAAGTAGACATTTATATCAAACTCCAGGTAAAAGGCGGCCAAGCCAACCCGGCTCCCCCGATCGGCCCGGCTCTCGGCTCGAAGGGCGTCAATATCATGGAATTCTGCAAGCGCTTCAACGCGCAGACGCAAGAACAAATCGGCAAAATCCTGCCGGTGGTGATTTCGGTGTACAAAGACAAGACATTTGACTTTGTCATCAAGACCCCGCCCGCTGCCATCCAGTTGTTCGAAGCCGTCAAACTGGCGCCCGGCAAAGGCTCCGCCGAACCTAACCGCAAAAAAGTAGGCTCGGTGACCTGGGATCAAGTGCGCGTCATCGCTGAAAACAAAATGCCCGACCTTAACTGCTTCACCATCGAGTCCGCCATGAAAATGGTGGCCGGCACGGCGCGCAGCATGGGGATTACTGTCGAGGGCACGCCCCCGTGGGCTTAACAGTTTTGAGTTTTGGGGGTTTAGGTTTTTTGTTGGATAGAAAAAAAAAAAAAAAAAAAAAAAAAAAAAAAAAAAAAAGTAATATGA
>JAEUUV010000114.1 GCA_016787285.1 Saprospiraceae bacterium
AATCGAATCAATCGAATCAATCGAATCAATCGAATCAATCGAATCAATCGAATCAATCGAATCAATCGAATCAATCGAATCAATCGAATCAATTTTCCTCATGGACAATAAAGTCGCTCTTCTCCAGCAAAAACTTGCCGAAGCCAGACTCGGTGGCGGCGAAGCCCGTATCGAAGCCCAGCACAAAAAGGGCAAACTGACCGCCCGTGAACGCATCCATTTCCTGCTCGACGAAGGTTCCTTCGAGGAAATCGGCGCCCTGGTGACCCACCGCACCACCGACTTCGGCATGGCCGACCAGATCGTGCTCGGCGATGGCGTGGTTACCGGCTACGGTACCATCGGCGGGCGGCTGGTGTACGTGTTTGCGCAGGATTTTACGGTGTTCGGCGGCTCGCTTTCCGAAACCCACGCGGAAAAAATCTGCAAAATCATGGATTTGGCCGTGAAGAACGGCGCACCGGTCATCGGTCTGAACGACTCCGGCGGCGCGCGTATCCAGGAGGGCGTGAACTCGCTGGGCGGCTATGCCGATATTTTTTACCGCAATGTGCTTTCCAGCGGAGTGGTGCCCCAGATTTCGGCCATCATGGGGCCTTGCGCCGGCGGAGCCGTGTACAGCCCGGCCATGACGGATTTCATCGTCATGGTGGACGGCTCCTCGTACATGTTCGTGACCGGCCCCAACGTGGTCAAAACCGTGACCAATGAAGAAGTGACCAGCGAACAACTCGGCGGTGCAGGCACCCACGCCTCCAAATCAGGCGTGACCCACCTCGTTGCCGCCAATGATGTAGACTGCATTGAAAAAGTGAAGCGCCTGCTGAGTTACATCCCCCAAAACTGTGAAGACCGCGTACCCGTGTTGCCGTACACCATCGGCGAGGAGTACCGCGAACAACTGGATAGCATCGTGCCCGAAAACGCCAACCACCCTTACGATATCAAGGAGGTGGTTGCGGGTATCGTGGACGAGGACACGTTTTTTGAAATCCACGAAAACTATGCGGAAAACATCGTGGTCGGTTTTGCCCGCCTGGCCGGACGCAGTATCGGCATTGTGGCCAACCAGCCGATGAGCCTGGCCGGTGTGCTGGATGTGAATTCGTCCAAAAAAGGTGCGCGCTTCGTGCGGTTTTGCGACTGTTTCAATATTCCGCTGCTGGTGCTGGAGGATGTGCCCGGTTTCCTGCCCGGCACCGATCAGGAGTGGAATGCCATCATCACTAACGGCGCTAAATTGCTCTACGCATTTTCGGAAGCCACCGTGCCGCGCGTGACGGTCATCACCCGCAAAGCCTACGGCGGCGCCTACGACGTGATGAACTCCAAGCACATCGGCGCCGACATGAACTTCGCCTGGCCCAGCGCCGAAATCGCGGTGATGGGCGCCAAGGGGGCGTCGGAGATCATTTTCAAGAAAGAAATTGACGCGGCGCCCGACCCGGCAGCCAAGTTGGCCGAAAAGGAGCGCGAGTACGCCGAAGCCTTCGCCAATCCCTACCGCGCCGCCGCCCGCGGGTTCATTGACGAGGTAATTTTGCCCCGCGAAACCCGCCGGAAACTCATCAAGGCGTTCGCCATGCTGGAACACAAGGCCGTGGCAAGGCCGAAGCGGAAGCATGGGAATATACCGCTGTAAATCAGCGATGAGCGATGAACGATGAGTGATGAGTTAATCCGGCGTGGACGGAAAAACAACCCGGACATTGCAGCCGCCGCCGTTTGTGGAAATACAACTTTGCTCTTTGCAGCGCTCGCGGATGTTCAGGTTACAGATAGCGCCCGGCTCTTTGGGAATGCATTCCAGGACACAGCCGGTTTCGGCGTCGAACACAAGATTGCCGCCCTGTTGCGAAAGGATCACAGCCACCCGGGTTTTTGCATTTTGTCCGGTCTGGACACCGTCGGCCCGAACGTAGTAGTACACGCCGTGCACATCCGAACCGGAGTAGAGTACGGCATTTTGGAGTGTAGTGCCGCCCAGCGTAAAGGCCAGCCGGGTATTCAGTTCGGCATCGTTCAGGCGCAATTCCGGTTCGCCGCTTGCGAGGGAGCCGATGAGAATTTGGGTCGGCGCTTCAGTGGTTGTAAGTAGAAAGGTGGCCGCAATGAGTACATTGCAAAACGTAAAGTTCATGTGCCTTAAATTTAGAACCGCCTTGAGGTTGACTTCCCAAGGCGGTTTATCAATAAATTGTTCTGGCTACTTTTTTGTCCCAAACAAAGAAGCGAGGTCTTCCATGCCTCTTTTTCGTGTTTCATACTCAGGAATACTCTTGCTCATTGCATTGGTTAGACTTAAGGAGTTTTCGTATCCTTTTGAAGCAATTTGAACGATTTTTGACTGTTCCCAATGGCCCTGCAATCTTACTAACATTGAATACAAAACATTAGGGTTGCAATTCTTGAGACCGGCCATTTCTTCAGCATAAAAACTGACTCGCTCTGTCGCCTTATCACTTTTGTCATCCAGCATTTTGTAAAAATCAGTCATGCCTTGAATTGCAGCACATTTGAAGTTGTTGATCTCGGGGCGGTTTTGATATTTTTTGACGCTACCTAAATAAAAATTGTCAAGATCACGCCAATTTCGGTTGGTAGTGTTGAGAAGGAAGTCGTTGAGGCCACTTTCTGAGACTATATCAACGAAATTAGGACTAATTGCGGACTCTTGCCTAATTTCTTTCTTGCTCATCTCTTTCGCACATGAATGTAGACCTATTATCGAGATTGCGAGTAAATAAATGATATTTTTCATACTTTTTTAATTTAAGTGAATTTATAATATCTTTTAAGGTAGAAAGAACTTTTTACAATACGGCAACATCAAGTGGATTTAATTAGGAGTACAACAAATGTTTTGTGCATCATTACCTGTCATTTGATTTACACTTACCAACTGCCATTGTCCTTCGTTTAATGTGTATAACATCATACTAGCTACTGTTTGAGCCACTCCAGAGCAACATCCTTCATTAGTGCCAACCAAATAATTATATGCATATTGAGTACTTCCATCTAGGGAGTATCTAAAGCATTTGCAAGGGGTTGGTTCCGCAGCAAATATTGGTAGTTTGAAAAAAATAATTATTGTCAGAAAAATTGATCTAAGTACCATAGTTTGATCTCTTTATTTAGTTACAACATATTGATTGTGCATCACTTGCTTTCATTTGTGTTACGCTTTCAAACTGCCATTGACCTTCATTTAAAACATATGCGGAAACAGACCCTGAACCGACGACCGTTCCTGAACAACAGCCTTCGTTTAAACCAACATTGTATTGATACTGAAGCATAGTGCTAGTGTCAGGGTATCTTGGGCATGAGCATGGAGTATATTCTGTAGCAAGCAGTGGAGAGAATGAGTAGACAAGAAGTGTTAAAATTGCGAGAATTGTAAGCCTTTTTTTCATAAGTGTAGTGTTTAAATTGAAATTGTATTTTTGACTTCATTTTGACGATGACAAATCTACCCCCCCCCCTAACAATTATCCAAGTTTTTTTAAAATTTTAACTATAAAATATTTAATTCAATTTCTGTTGAGTGAGAATCTTTGGCTTTTTCGGTATGTTAGTATCATTTTAGGGTTTGGCGTTTTGATGGAGATGAACCCTAATTGCAAATGTTCTGATTGTTCAGAAGCAATCCCCGTGCCCGGGCTGGATACGCTGGTGCACGCGGCGCCGACGCCCGAAACACCGGCTCCCCGCCGCCCGCTGTTCGAGTACGTGGCGCCGCGTGAAATTCGCGTGCGGGAGTATTTTCCGTTCCTCGACACCCTCGTGGCGCACTACGACAGTCTGACGCCGTATTCCCTGACCGAGCACCTGCTCGTGAATGCCAACCCTTGGCTCATAGACACCCTGGCGGATACCGACTACTACCGCCGCGTGGCGCGCGGAGAATTTGTGTACGACCAGAAAAAAATGGCGGTGTTACACCCCGGCGATACGTTGCGCATTCCCGACACCCTGAGCGCCCGCGAAATTCAAACCCGATTGGACAGCACCTGGCTCGACCTGAACATTCCGGAGTTCCGGCTGCGCGTGGTGGAAGGCGCCGATACGGTACAACGTTTTTTGGTGCGGGTGGGCCAGAATATAAAGCGTTTTCAAAAACTCCTGAACCGCGAGGAAGACCTGCGCACACGCACCGGAACGGGCACGATTATCCGCATCAACCGCACGCCCACCTGGTTCGTGGATCCACACACCGGCACCAAACTCGTGGAAACCAAACGCGATGATCACCGAAAAACCCGCATGCCCATGATCCCGTGGATCGAACCAGAAATCAACGGTCACCGCTACGGGCAGTTGATTCACCCGACCACCAACCCCGAATCGCTCGGAAAGGCCTACTCCAACGGCTGTATCGGTCTGAGCGAAGCGGACGCCTGGCGCTTGTATTACCACACGCCGGTAGGTACGCGTATCGTCATTCGCTACGACCTGAACGTGCCCTTGCC
>JAEUUV010000115.1 GCA_016787285.1 Saprospiraceae bacterium
ACCGGTTCGCTCGACGGCATGGCCTTCAATGAAGGAACCACTACCGTCGTCTGGACCGTGTCCGACGGCAACGGCAACAGCGTCACCTGCTCGTTCGTGGTGGTCGTGACCCAGTGCATCCAGATCAGCGGTACACTCATCTGGGAAGGCGACGACAGCGACATGACCGGCGTGGCACAGGCGATGGTTGACCTGAGCGGCGACGGCACCGACACCGACGGCCCGACACCCACCAGCGGCAAATACACGCTGATCTCCGGCAGCGGCGGCAACTTCGTGGTTACGCCGACCAAGACCAGTCCGCCCGCCGATCCGCTGAACGGGGTATCCACCCTCGACGCCCTGCTGGTGCAGCAGTACATTGTGGGCCTGCACACGTTCCCCGACGGCTACAAGATGATCGCCGCCGACGTGAACATGAGCAATGCTATCACCACGCTTGACGCTTCCTTGATCCGTCAGGCTATCCTCGGAAGCCCCGGCGCGCTGGCGTACTTCCTGAACAAGCCCTGGCGCTTCGTACCAACCAAGGACGATACACCGTACTCGATGGGCTACGACCCGGGCAGCAATCCGTTTGCTTCGCCGATCCCGAGCACACGTGTCTTGTCTGCGGTGGCTGCCGACGCCATCGGGGAGGACTTCTACGGCATAAAAACCGGCGACGTGAACGCTACCGGCAATCCGCAGAACAAACCCGAAAACCTCGAACCGCTGCGCCTGCGCATTCAGGATCGGACGCTGGAATCCGGCCAGAACATCTTTGTTCCGGTGCGCATGTCGGCCTTCGACCAACTCGCGGGCTTCCAGGTGGCGTTCGACTTTGATACCGACGTGCTCGAACTGATTTCCGTGGAACCGATCACGTCGCCGCTGGGACTTACGCCTGCGGGTCACTTCGGGCTGTACAAAGCCGCCGAAGGCGAAATCCGCAGCGCGTGGATTGACCCGTACGGCAAGACCATTGCCGAAGAAATGCCGGTGTTTGCCCTGCGTTTTGTGGTGAAACAAAGCGGCGCCAAACTGAGCGAGGTGTTCGGCATGAAGCCCAAGGCGATCAGCGCCGAGGCGTATAACATGGACCACGAGGTGGCGGGCATCGAACTGGAATTCTACGAGGAGCAAACGACCTCGACGTTCGATCCGCTCATTTCCGATGTGCCAGGCATGACACTGCAACAGAACCGCCCGAACCCGTTCACGGATCGCACCCTCATCGGCTTCTCGCTCGACCAGAGCTGCGAGGCGCAACTGCGCATCCTCGACGCTTCGGGCCGCGAACTGTACCGCATAGACAATTACTACCCGGCCGGCAAACACGAGGAGCTCATCTACCTCCGCGACCTGCGTGCAACCGGTGTACTGTACTACCAACTACGCACGCCCTACGGCACGCTGACGCGGAAGATGACGGCGCTGGCGCCGTGAGGCAGTTTTGAGTTTTGGGTTTTGAGGTTTGAGTTGGGTTTTGAGTTGGCCCTCCCGGTGTGTGACCGGGAGGGCCGATTTTTTGTATGTGGGCCAATGGTGACCCGAACCGGGATTGCCATCTCCGCTACAACCGAAAATAAATATTGCCCGTGTCGCGCCGGCTTTGCATAAAAAATTACCTTTGTTTTGCAAGAGCGCCAGACGGCAGAAAAAACCGCGCCTTTTCGGCGTGGTTTGTTCCTTTCCCTTTCGGTGCCTCGCCCTGTATCTTCTCATCTAAAATCCTATGACCATACGTCCGACATCTACCTTCCTTTTCATCCTGTTCGGGATTTTCGCCGGCCAGACGCTGCTCGCCCAAAAACTCATCGCCCTACACCACAACGGCACCGCCTCGTTCCATACCACCCCGCAAGCCGCCCACGACGCAGCGGTGAATGGGGATACGATTTATGTGCCGGGGGGAAATTTTGGTGGGCTATCGTTGCAAAAATCACTCACGCTTGTCGGAGTAGGGCATCATCCTGACAGTACCTCTGCAACAGGGAGAACAAATCTGGCAGCGTTGCACCTTTACGATGGATCGAACAACAGTTGTATTACAGGTCTCTATATTACTGACTTCATTGCTCAAGGTGACATTTGGGGCGTACTAATAAACAGATGCTATTTCGTAAATGGAATCCGTCTCCTGCCAAGTAATACTGGAATGTCAAATTGGATATTACATGAAAATTGGATTGGACGACACCCAAGTTATGGCCCTTCATTGGTTTTACATGGTAGTTTTAGCCCAGTAAATTTTATTATATCCAACAATGTGATAGAAGGCAATATTGGTTACAATACATCGCTCCGAGAATCCCAGTTAACCAACAATGTCTTCTTGCCAAACTTTTACCTGCAGGGTAGCAATATCATTGTTAAAAACAATGTGTTTTATCCAAATTATATAGCCAATGGCTGGTTAACTTTTGCATCTAACAGCGAGTGGTACAACAACTTAAATTCAGGTGTCAATGGCGGCCCCACAAGCAACAACCACACCGGCTCCGGCAACTACCTCGACAACATCCCTCTCGAATCCGTTTTTGCCAACTACGCACCCGGCAACACGTTTTATCAAAACGACTTCCACGTCTCCAATCCCGCCTACCTCGGCGACGACGGTACTCCCGTAGGCATCTACGGTGGGCAATTCCCGTGGAAGGAGGGCGGTCTGCCGTTCAACCCGCACATCCGCTCCAAAGCCATCAGTTCGACCACGAATCCGGACGGCACGCTCCAGATCAATATCGTGGTGAAGGCGCAGGGTAATTGAATCTGTCTGGTGGCAGCCGTTTGTTGCTGCTGCTGGGGTATGCCCCTTGTACGACCGCCCAACATGGATTCAACATGCCCAGCCCATGCCAACTTCTACCATTTCTATTGCGCTTGTGTCGGCCCTCGTATGGGTGACCGTGCCGGCCTTGTGCCACGACGCTGCTCGGTTTTCCGTCTGTGCAGAAAAGCCGGCGAATGCCGCGCAGATCGTCGCCTACGAGTATTGGTTTGACCAAAACCATGCTCAACGAGTATTCGTGGCGGTCAGCCCCACCGACGAACTGCACCTCAATCTCGCTGTGCCTACTGCTGATCTGGCGAATGGCCTGCACACCCTGCATGTTCGTTTCCTCGACGATTCGGGGCAGTGGAGCAGCGTGCTGAGCCAGTTTTTTACCAAACTCCCTGCCGCCCTGAGCGGCGAGCGCCAGATCACGGCCTACCGGTACTGGTTCGACAACGCCCCGGCGCAGGCGGTGGAGGTGCCTGTCGGCCCGGCGGCGGAAGTGGCAGTGTTGGCCGACCTGTCCACGGCGGGATTGGCCAACGGCCTGCACACCCTGCACTTGCGTTTTCGGGACGATGCTGGGCAGTGGAGCAGCGTGCTGAGCCAGTTTTTCACCAAACTCCCTGCCGCCCTGAGCGGCGAGCGCCAGATCACGGCCTACCAGTATTGGTTCGACAACGCCTCGGCGCAGGCGGTGGAGGTTCCTGTCGGCCCGGCGGCGGAGGTGGCGGTATTGGCCGACCTGTCCACGGCGGTATTGGCCAACGGCCTGCACACCTTGCACTTGCGTTTTCGGGACGATGCGGGGCAGTGGAGCAGTGTACTGAGTCAGTTTTTTACCAAACTCCCTGCCGCCCTGAGCGGCGAGCGCCAGATCACGACCTACCAGTATTGGTTCGACAACGCCTCGGCGCAGGCGGTGGAAGTGCCCGTCGGTCCGGCAGCGGAAGTGGCGGTGCTGACCGATCTGCCGACGACGGGCTTGACCAACGGCCTGCACACTTTGCACCTGCGTTTTCGGGACGATGCGGGGCAGTGGAGCAGCGTGCTGAGCCAGTTTTTCACCAAACTGGCTACGGGTGCTGCTGAAAACAAAATCGCAGGCTACCGCTATTGGCTTGATTTGAATTTTCCTGACAGGGTAGAGGTGACGTTGCCACAACCGGTCGAATTGCTCGTGTTGGACGACGCGCTCGATCTGGCCGCTTATGCAAATGCGCCCCATGTCATCCATTTCCAGTTTATTGACCTCAATGGCGCTTGGAGCGCCGTGGTGTCCGACACGTTTAACCTCGGCGAACCGCCACAGGCATCGTTTGCGGCAAACGCCGTACCCTGTAAAAATGGACAGGTCGCATTTGTTAACACCAGTTCGTTTGCGACCAACTGGTTGTGGAATTTCGGTGACGGTCATACCAGCACGGAGATTGCGCCGGTACATACCTACGCGACTCCCGGCACCTATCAGGTTACCTTGACGGCTACCGATGCCACGACCGGGTTTTCCAACACCTATACGGCACCCGTAGAAGCACAGTTTTTGGCTCTGGTGGTAGTGATCGCTACCACGCCGAGCACTTGCCCGAACACGAACGACGGCTCGGCGACGGCAACGGTGTCGAATGGCATCGCGCCGTATGGATTTATTTGGTCGAACGGGATGATGGGGGAAGCGCTGAACGGGCTGGTTTCGGGGGCATATACCGTGACCGTTACGGATGCAAACGGCTGTACCGGTGTTGCTGGAGAAAATGTCGGGGTAACCTACGATATGGCTTTTAGTATTGATGTGCAGCAGCCTGCCACTTGTCTGACAGCGGCCAACGGTGTCGCGTACGCCATCATACAACAAGACGGTCCGGAACCGTACACCTACACCTACTTGTGGTCGAATGGAGAAACCGGCGAAGCGGCAACTCAATTGCCTGTGGGAAACATTAGTGTAGTGGTCTCCGATGCGGCGGGCTGCACCGTCGAAGCGCAAGGGTATATGATACCTGACCCATTTTTAATAGCTGAACTCTTGGTTGTGTACGAACCGCGCTGCGCCGATTCGCATGATGGGGGAGCAGTGGCTACTTTGCTTGGATTATCATTGGTAGAGCAGCCGTTCACATACTTGTGGTCGAACGGGGAAACTGAAGCATTTGCCGAGCACTTGCCCGGAGGCCTCATCAGTGTATCCGTCACGGATGCCAACGGGTGTTCGGCGGTGGCAAGCACGGTATTAAATGCGCCTCCGCCATTGTCGGCACAGGTGAACGTAGTGGATGCCACCTGTCACGACGTGGCGGACGGAGCGGCAACTGTGGTCGTGCAAAATGGCACAGCGCCGTATGAATTTGTCTGGTCGAACGGGATGACGGGGGAAGCGCTGAACGGGCTGGCCTCGGGGGCATATACGGTGACCGTTACGGATGCAAACGGCTGTACCGGTGTTGCTGGAGAAAATGTCGGGGTAACCTCCGAGTTGGCTGTCGGTATCGAAATACTTACTCCTGCTTCTTGTCTGGTGGCGGTAAACGGTGTCGCGTACGCCTATGTACAACAAGAAGGTGTAGAGCCGTACACCTACTTGTGGTCGAATGGAGAAACCGGTGGAGTGGCAAGTCAATTGCCCGTGGGGGATATTAGTGTAGTGGTTACGGATGCAGTAGGTTGCACCTTTGAAACGCATGGGGAAATGATACCTGACCCGTTTTTTATGGCCGAAATTCTTCTTTTGGAAGAGCCGCACTGTGTCGACTCGCATGATGGGAGTGCGGTGGCAAACTTGATTGGATCGGCGCCAGTAGTGCTGCCTTTTATGGCGGTTCTTTGGTCGAACGGGGAAACTGAACATATTGCCGAACACCTGCCCGGCGGCCTAATCAGCGTATCCATTACGGATGCCAACGGGTGTTCGGCGGTGGCAAGCACGGTATTAAATGCGCCTCCGCCATTGTCGGCACAGGCGAACGTAGTGGATATCTCCTGCGCCTTGCTGCAGGATGGGACGGCCACCGCAGTCCCCGGCGGGGGCGTGCCGCCCTATCAGGTTGAGTGGAGCAATGGGGCCGTCGGTGCAAGCATATCAAACCTGGGGCCGGGCACCTACTCCGCAAGCGTAATCGATGCCAATGGGTGTTCCGCAGTTTCCGACGAGTTTGTTGTCGCCGAGCCGGAGGAGTTGGCCATCAGCCTCCAACCCACTAATGCCTCCTGCGGCACCGACGGCAGCATCGCCACGAGCGTGACCGGCGGTACCCCGCCGTACAGTTTTGCCTGGAGCAATGGCGCTACCATGCAAAACCTGATGGGTTTGGCGGCGGGCTACCACGAACTTGTCGTAACCGATGCCCACCTGTGTGTCGCTTCCGCCTCCACCACCATTCAGGCCCTTAACCACGCGCCCACGTTCGACTTTACGGGCAATACGGGGTTTGAGGCCAAATTGGTTGACCCGGCCAGCGGCTCGCCGTACCAGACCTATCGCTACGAAGTGCGCTATTTTGACACCGAAGGCGAACTGCCGCAACCGGGCTATCCCCGGCTTTATCTCGACTACGAAGGCGACGGCAACCTTTTCGGCGCATACGATCAATCGTATGTGCTCACGCCGGTGGACGCGAACGATTTGGATGTTGCCGACGGCAAGGACTATTTCGCCGTGCTGACCGGCGTACCTCCCAGCCCGAACTACAAAACGGTCGTGCGGGCCATGGACGTTGCCGGATGTCAGGGCGAGTTGGGGCCGATTTCAGGGCCGTTTATCGTGGATCAGGTGGATGTTTTTTTATTTGCTAACGACATCCAGTTTTCGAAGAACCACCCCGATCCGCTCGATACGATCACCGTGACGGCGATGATCCACAACGAGTCGGATTTTGCTGCCGAAAACTTTGTTTGCCGACTGACCAACCTGAACACCGGACAGGTTTTTGCTCCCATAACGGTGGCTTCCCTGCCCGCGCACAGCACGACACAAATTGGCTGGACGGTCATCACGCCGCCCGATCCCAGTTGGAACCCCATGCGGGTAGAGTTGGATATGACAAACGTGTTGGACGAATCCAACGAACTGAACAACCAAGCCATCCGCCCGTATTTGAACGGCGACTACAACCTGCCCGGCAGTATAAGTACCGTCGCTGCGGTCGCCTCTAACCCTTCGGTTGTCGTGCCGGCAAGTTCCCTGAACCTGAGCGGATCGGCTGTTTACGTGGGCGCTTCCGTTCCTTTGGGCGACTCCAGTTGCGCGGGCGCTTCCGTGTTTTTCACCTTGCTGGAGACTGGTCAGTCCTTTGCTGGCTTTACCAATGAATCCGGGTACTTTTCCATCTACTTTCCACAACCTCCGACACCGGGGACATATCACATAACCGGAACAGTGACCGACTACACCTTCGAAGGGGCGTTTTCGACTACGTTCACTGTTACCCCTTTGCCCTGTGTCAAGCCGGATTTGATTTGCCAACTTGAGCCTTCGCGATATTCCCTGGTGCAAGGGGACACCCTCGGTGGGAAGGTGCGCATTTCCAATGTCGGCACGGATACTTCCGTGGCCACCCGTGTGCGCCTGACAGCGCCGGTTGCATCACCTTTCCTCGCTTTTGTGGACGTGCCGCCGCTTTCTCCTGGTGCGTTCGTGGATGTCAATATGCCGGTGTTTGTATTTCCATCGGTCGGGACTACTTTCCTGCACGCGCAGGTTGATGACGAGAACCTGAACGACGAATGTCAGGAAGGAAACAACCTGAGTGGTGTGCCGCTGACGGTGACCCCTGCCCTGCCCGACATCGTGCCCGTTTGGTGGAACCTCCAAAATCCCAATCTGCCTTTGTGCAGCACCCACACGTTCATTTACCAGATCGAAAACAGGGGAGGGGCCGCGACAGGGCCTTTCGCGGTGAAATGGGAAGTATGGAACGGCAATGGATTGGAGAACGAGTTTGTCCAAACGGTCAGCGATATTCCGCCGGGAGGTATGGTCTTCGTGCATTTTCCGTACACATTCTCCAATGTAGGCACCCACTGGCTCGATTTGTTGTGCGATTGGCAGCAAGAAGTGAGTGAGCACACCGACCTGAACAACAACTTTTACGGAAGCGTCAACATGTATGCGTGCCCGATAAAGCCTGACCTGAGGTTTGAGTCTTGCGAAACGCTCGAGGTATCCCCGGCGGATCCGATAGGCTTGGATACGATCACGGTCAACGCCCTCTTGGCGAACCGGGGCAATGCCGTTGCTATCGCTCCATTTGAGGTCGAACTTACCGTTGTTCAGCAGGATGTTGTGCCTACTGTGGCGACTACATACCTACTGACGATTGCCGACGATCTTGCACCCAACCAGACAGTACCCGTTCTTTTCAAGATTCCTCAACCTCCTGCTGGAAATAACACGCTTCAACTGGTGGCTGATGCCGGCGATCAGGTGGAGGAACTGAACGAGACCAACAACCAGTTTGCCGACGCGCTCGACTGGGATTTTTCGCTCGGCAAGTATTGCGTGGGTCTTATGTTTTGGGAAAGGCCGGTGACCACACCCAATGTGTGGTTTTCCGTCGGACTCTTCAATGCCGGGCAGTTCGAGGCTTCCGAAGTGCAAGTGCAGTTTGAAATCAGCGGCCCTGGCCTGAATGGCTGGGTCAATCTGGGCAATGCCGTAGTGAATTATATGGACAAGACTTGTTCATCGTGCCCTGCATCCGCCGTGCTGCCGAATCCCTTTACCTTTTTGACTACGGGAACCTACTTGGTTCGGATGACTGCCGACCCGGATAACCAATATCCTGAAAGCAACGAAGCAGACAACGTGTTAGTCGTGGAAGTTCATATCCGTCCCGATTTGCGCATACTGTCGCAATACATAGCACCATCGGAGTTGCATCCCGATGCGGACGAGCCGCTGTTATTTACCGTCAGTTACGACAATATCGGATTCAGCAACCCGACCGACTCGATGGAGTTGTTTCTGTATGTGGACGGGCTGCCTTGGGATTCCGTACGGGTGCCGGGACTACTTTCCGGCGATTTCTATTCGGTTCAGTTTCCAGAGCCGTGGAAATCCAACATCGTTGGTGCGCACGTGGCCCGCGCGGCCATTGACCACGATGGTGAAATCCTGGAAACCGATGAATTCAACAATGACGCCACCCGGGCGATTGTCGTCGGGGAAGCGCCGAACCTGCGCTTCGCCGGTTTTTCGGTGAACGACAACCAGCCCATTCTGGGCCAACCGCTCGTCCTCACGGCAGTCATTCAGAATAATGGCGACTTGACCGGCTCCGGGACGTATCAGGCCTATTATGTGTCGGATAGTGGCGATACCATCCCGATAGGTACCCCCAGAAACTTTACGCTGCCAGCCGAGCAGCAGCAAACATTCACGATTTTATGGCCGGTGGCGGATGCAAATACGGTACTGATCGGGAAAATACTAAACTCGAATCCGCTGGAATTCCGGTACGACGACAATATCATTTCGACCGTCATCGGCGGCCTGAACCTGAGCGTTACGACCACCCCGGAACGCTGTATCCCGTACACGGGTACGGCTACTGCAACGGTTGCAGGCGGCATACCGCCGTATTTCTACGGCTGGGTGACTGGACAGACGGGTCAAACTATTACGGGATTGGGGGCCGGGAATTATGCCCTGACCGTCACGGATGTGCAAGGGGTTTCGGCGGTAGCCTATTTCCCGGTGGCGCACAAGCCTCAACCCGAGTTGACCTTTGCCGTCACCAAAGCCAGTTGCGACAAGAATGATGGAGGCGTTTCGGTAGCAGTTCAACACGCCCAGGCGCCCATTGAACTGCTTTGGAGTACGGGAGCCACGACCGCCGAACTGAGCGGACTGGTTCCGGCGCTGTACGCCCTGTCGGTCACGGATGCACTCGGATGCTCCGCAACAGCGGACGTGGTGGTGGGGTTTGATGCCTTGAAGCCGGGCAGTAGCGGTACTTGTGTCGTAGCGACCCCGTGGGTTGGGCTTCAAAAAGGCGTCGTGAATACCGGGCAAACGCAAACCATATCTGGGCGTTTGTTTTTCCCAAACGGACGTGCCATCGTCAGAGTAGCCGGCGTACAAACGGAATTGCTGAGCACCCAGGTCAATACGGATGCCGACGGGGTATTCGTGCTGGAATTTACCGTGCCCGTGGGCACGCCCATCGAGCAGTACACCGTGGCGGTACGGGATGTCGTATCGAATGCCTCTGCGCCGGATAAACATTTTCAGGTCATTGACCCTACACCTCCTGTTTTTGACGGCATCCGAATAACCCGTCCCTTGACCTCGGCAGAACTGGACGGCTGCTCTACGCAGACCATTGAATGGGAAGAGCGCTTGGTGCGGCGGGATGTGTACCCGTACACGGGGCACTACCGCCAGTATCACTATGTGGTGGAAATGTCGCGTTCAAACGGGCCTTGGGAGTACCTGGGGAAAGATGACGGGTATGCGTCGTTTGGCTCCGGTGTCCACCGCTCGTATGACTACGAGACCCCCAAGCCGGGTACGACCTACCGGCTTCGCGTACGGGACTACTACGATTCGGACAACTTCGCCATTTCGAGCGAACTGCAATCGGTGCCGTCAGCAACGCTGGGCAATTGCGCCTTGGAATGGGACTACAGTTACCACCCCCACCCCGGCGGTCACCCAAGAGGAGTAGCGGCAGACGGTACCGCACGGGTGTACCTCGTTGCTGATGGTTATGACCTTGTTTCGGCCACGGTCATGCTGGCGGACAACCCTCTGAATGATCCTCCGGGCAGTCAGGCAGACACGACCACGCTCGGAAGGGTTATGGTCGCTACGATTACAGACGCCTACTCGGAGGAAGCGAATTCGGCCAATCAGGTAGTCGCCACAGGGCAGGTTCAAACGGATAACAAGGTTTGGTTTTGGTACGTGGCGCCCGACGATTTTGTCCGAAAGCCCACGGATGCCGACTTGGGGCGGCGGAAAGTGTACGCCATACTGATTCGCACGTTTGGAGACGGCTCCAAGGATACTTCGGCGATCCCGATTGAGGTTGTGCGGCCGCCGTTGATGTTGGTGCATGGGTTATTTGGGGGGCCTGAGTCTTGGGATAAATTTGGCGTGTCGAACAACGATCTCCTGATACATGACAAAAGGTTTTTGGTGCGAAAAGCGATCAAGATAGGATCAACTGATAGTTTTGACAGCAACGCGGAAAGGCTGGTGCTTGCGAATGGGGCCACCTTTGGAATGGCAGGGTATCCTTGTTTTCAGTCTGTTATCCATGAATTGCGGGATATTTACGGGTATGCCTCCAACCGGCTGGATTACATTGGGCATAGTATGGGAGGAAGTGTGCTCAGACAGGTATTGACCGGCTATATGGCAGACTACAAGGCAAGCAACAGGGTGAACTACAAAAATTACAATCGTGGGTACGTCAACAAAGCAATTACCATAGGCACACCCCATCATGGATCACCATTGGCTGATATGGTTGTCAGATATGCGAATAAATTAGCAGGATGGGTTGCCATAAGACTTGCCAATACTAAAAATCATTCGCCCCAGGATTTTATGCATTACTTCATCATAAAAGACCAAATCGGAGATTATTTGGTTCCACCGGCTGTTCGTGATCTTCAGATAAGTGGCGGCAAAAGTGAAGATTTTTCCGAGGCTAATATCAATTCACATGTTATCGGAACAGACATTATACCCGGGGAAAATTATTTGTCAAGAGAGAGTTTAATTTCTCAAAGTTTTCTTGACGACTTAGATCAATCTGGTGATATTCTCGATGGAGTTGACTGGATGCTTAAAAGCACTCCACTATTTCCACTTCAACCCGGTTTAACCAAAGTTAAGAGGACTCTTGACTTCATTCAGTTTTTTGCTGATGCACTTAACTATGCTGTTTTTTTCTCCGAGAGCGACTTTGTTGTTCATTTGAAAAGTCAACTTGCAGGACGGAGCCGCTATGACAAAAACACTACTTCCGTTGTAGATAAAGTGGCTCATTCTTCTCCTCTTAACTGGTTAGGGTTTAATATACAGTTGAAGAGCGCGGCTGTAGCCAATCATGCCTCCAAGATGCTGAATGCTCCCGTCGCAGGAGGAAACTTCGCTCCGTTTTTACCTACACCATCAAATTTCTTAGGACCGGATACATATCGCTCTAATACCGACGATTGCCTTGTGAGTATCACCATCCCCGACACCACCCATCTAAAAATCCGCTCCATTCCTTCCCCGGCCATCGCCAAGGTGGATAGCCAGTACACCGTTATCATTCAGATGCTGGATACGGTAGATCTGGATTGGGCCGAGGTGTATTTTCAAGGGAAGTCTTACGAGCTGCCGACCAACTTCGTCGGCGCCTATCAGTTTGATTTTTCCGTGGGGGCCGGTCTGCTCGACAGCCAGGAGGTTACCCTCTTGGCGCACTTCACCCGGAACGACAGTTGCATCGCGGTTTACCAGACGCAGAACATTTTTGTGCAGGCCGCAGAGCCACTCATTGGGTTCGAGGTATTTCCGGAGGTGAATTATTTGTTCGTCGGCGAAAGCATAAGCCCGAGGTTTCGGGCGGTATTCCCCAGCGGCAACACCGGGGAGACGCTGTTCAGCACCGCAATTGCCAACGCGATAGACGACACATCGAGGCTGGCGTTCAGCACGGCAAACAGGCAGTTTGCCGGCAAATCTGCTGGCGAAACCTTTGTCGTCTTTTCGTATCAGGGTTTTCAGGATACGGCCTATTTCATCGTCCTTCCAGCGCTTGACGGGCTGACCAACGAGCCGCCTCCAATGGCCTTCTTTGAATTTTCGGAGTCTGTCGCTTGCATTGGGGGCGCCGTACATCTGGAGAATAAAAGCCTCAACGCGGATTCGTATCTATGGGAGTTTGGCGACGGTTCAACTTCGACGGAAATCTCGCCCTCGCATACCTACAGCCAACCGGGCTACCATCAGGTGTTCCTGACGGCAACCAACACCCAAACCGGGCAGTCCGTGAAGTATTTTGTTGCGATTGAGGTGGAACAAGATTCCATCGGGGTGTCCATCGTGCCGGAAGCGGACGTGCCGTTGTGTGCAGGAGTGCCGGTTACCCTTACGGCTACGAGCACCCCGGGGCTGAGTTTCCAATGGCAGATCAACGGCTTCGATCTGGTTGATTCCGTGTCGGCAACAATTACCGTAGATTCGGCAGGGACGTATCAAGTGGTCGTGACCAACCCGGATGGGTGTACGGCAACATCCAACGCAATCGTACTTGATGTTTCGTGCAATACAATCCTGAGCGGTACGCTTTTCCACAAGGGCGACGGTGTGACCGGACTGGCTCAAGCCGATGTGCATTTGTCGGGCGATGCCATTACATCCTTTGGGCCGACACCTGCAACCGGCGCCTATTCGATCTCACCGGGATTGGGAAGCACCTACACCATCACTCCACGCAAGCAAACGGTACTTTTAAACGGCGTGGATGCCGCCGATGCGACCGCTATCCAACGGCACCTGACCGGCTCGGATATGATCACGGATTTTTTCCGACTTGTCGCAGCCGATGTGAACTGGAGCAATTCGATTTCATCCGTGGATGCCGCCCTGATTCGGCAGTGTTTGCTGGGCAACCCTTCCGCACTTGCCATTTGGAATAGCACAAAATCCTGGCGTTTTATCCCAACCAGCTATGTTCTTCCCGATCCGGTGGAGCCGTACACATTGCCGCCGTTTCCGATGTCGCGCAGTTTGACCAATGCATCCGGGGCAATCTCCGGGCTTGATTTTTACGGAGTCAAAGTGGGGGATGTGTTTGAAACAGGCAATACTGCCAATCCCGCAAATAAGCTGGAGATGGCTGCCGAACCTTTGATCTGGAGCGTTCCAAATCAACCAATTCGGAAAGGCGGGTCTGTGACGGCTGATTTTCAGGCAATCAACTTTGACAACCTTTCTTCATTTCAGACAGGCCTGGTGTTTGACTCGGAAAAAATAAGATTTGAGTATATCGAAGTGCTATATGCCGATCTTCCGTTGGACGCTTCCGGCAACTTTGGCTTGTACAATGTCACCGCCGGAGAGTTGCGTATCCTCTGGGCAATAACTGCGGGGAAAACTCTCGGTGCATCCACTCCGGTTTTTCGTATTCACTTCACGGCACTTGCGGATGCCGGGAATCTTGAAGATGTTTTGGCGTTGGATAACGCTGTCCTTCAATCCATTGCTTATGATGCCGATTTAGTCCCACGGGAATTGCTCTTGGCATTTGCCGACTTTGATACAACAAACCAGGCAGGGGAACCTTTGGCTGATCAGCAATCAAATGTACAACTGCTACAAAACCGTCCCAACCCATTCAGCGAAAGCACGTTAATCGGTTTCATTTTGCCAAACTCCTGTGATATTCAACTTCGTATATTGGATTTACAGGGGCGGGAGTTGATGTCAAAACAAAAAACCTACTCGGCAGGCTATCACGAAGAATTAGTTAAACTTAGCGACCTGCGCGCCACCGGTGTACTGTACTATCAACTCCGCACGCCCTACGGTACGCTGACGCGGAAGATGACGGCGCTGGCACCTTAGGCAGTTTTGAGTTTTGGGTTTTGAGGTTTGAGTTGAGTTTTGAGTTGGCCCTCCCGGTGTGTGATCGGGAGGGCTGATTTTTTTACCAGAACAGATGTTTCTTTTTCTTTTTCCCGGTGCTCGTCGTATCCACCGGGGTAATTCCGGGCGCGGGCAGGTGCCTCTGGAGTGTATCCGCAGTGGGCAGGGGCTCGCTGTTCGGATCAGGCGTAGGCTGCGCTGAATTTTCAGCAGAACTATTCCGGGTGAATTCCAACTCCTGGTGTTTCGGCAACGTAGTTCCCGTTTCCTCAGCAGCGCCGGACACCGGCGGGGCCGGTGCGGCAGAGCCGGCCGGCGGCGGTTTCTCCGGTGTTGAATTTACGGCAGGTACTACCGGGGCGGCGACTTGCGTGCGCTGCCACAGCACCCAGGCCGAACTTAGCAAAAGCAAGGCACACACGCCCGAAACCCACCAGCCCTTGATTTTTCCGGATGGCTTCCGACCGGCAGGGGAGGGGGGCGGAATCGGGTTTCCCGGGCGGGTCGCCTCGTCGAGTGCTGCGGCAAGTTGTTCCCAGTGTTTAGGGTCGAACGTCACCGAAATATCGGTTTCATGCCGGCGGAAATGGTCATCCACCCATGTTTGTTCTTCTTTTTTCATAGTGTCGCGGTTTTTTCAAGTTGTTTTTGAAGCAGTTTGCGCGCCTGGTGCAGGTGCCATTTGGAATTGGCCTCGGTGATACCGAGCATATCGGCTATTTCCCGGTGGGCATACCCTTCGACAGCAAACAGGTTGAACACCGCTCCGGTGGTGTAGGGCAGTTCCCGGAGCATTTTCAGTACATCGTGCCGGGCCAGTTCCGCGTCGGGCTGTGCTTGTCCGGGCATCTCGTGCGCCTGCTCCACCGGCTCATGAAACCGGAAACGCTGGTTGGCACGCACATAATCCACCGCGACGTTCACCAGTATGCGTTTCATCCAGCCGACAAATGCACCCTGCCCGGTGTACTGGTCTATGCGGGTCAGGATATTGAAAAATGCCTTGTTCAGGATGTCGGCGGCATCGTCGCGGTTGTTGGCATAGCGCAGGCACAACCTCATGAACGGCTCGTAGCAAAGCCGGTAGAGCTGCTCCTGCGCTGCGCGGTCCTGCTGCCGGCAAGCGCTCAGGATGTGTTCGGGAATGTGGATGTTCATCGTTCTGGATTGGTGCGGATGTGGTGTTTGGCGGACCTCGTAGCGTAGTAGTGTCACAGAGGCTCACAGAGTTTGAGAGGACACAGAGTTTTTTTGTCATTCCGAAGGAATCTGTCCGCTCTAAATCGGGAAAAAACTCTATGTCCTCTCAAACTCTGTGAGCCTCTGTGACACTTCCGCTCTACGCGGGGTTACTCAGAAGAAAACGGAACCGCGCAGACAGAACATGTTCCAGGCTTTGTCGGCTACCTTGTCGTTGCCGGCGGCTATGCGCAGGGCGCTGGTGTGGCGCAGGTAACTCAGGTCGAGCCAGATGCCGGCATTGCGCAGCACGTTGATGCGGAAGCGGAGGCCCGTTTGCAGGTGCAGGCCGTTGCCGTAGCGCAGGGTTTCCTGGTGGAATCCGTCGTAGTAGTCGTTGCCGAGGTTGAACGAGTAGCCGAGATCGGCAAAGGCGAGGGCGCCGAATCGGCCTTTCGGTCCGGTCGAAAACTCATGGCTGCCATGTACGGCCAGGCCCAGGGAATGTGTGCCGTAGTTGTTTTCATCGCCGACAAAGGTGAGGCCAAGCCCGAGCCAGGAGCGGTCATTGTTCAGTCGCCGCTGCACGGTGGCGCCCATGCCGGCGATGGAGTGGTCGCCGCCGCCGGTGAGAAATTGCATGGCTATGGCCCAATCGCTGGTGTTGACCCCGGACGGCGCCGGCTCCGGTATTTGTGCCGGAGAAGCAGCGGTAGCACCGGTCGGAGCAAGCCGGGCGATGTGGTCAATAGTCTCCATCTCGAAGGTCAGCGTGTCGCCTTCCGCCGTGCGCCACAAGCGGATGGAGGCGCCCGGTTTTTGTTCCACGATGATGCCGCGGTGGATATCGCCGTTGGTCAGGTGTACGGCGTCGGTGGCCGTTTGGGCGGAAAGGCTCAAATTCCAGAGGAAAAAGGCCAGTACAGGCAGGAAAAATTTAACGGTCTGTGCTTTCATAACAAGGTTGTTTATTTGTCCGTGATTGGTTCCGGATGCCCGCT
Source organism: Saprospiraceae bacterium (assembly GCA_016787285.1). GTDB lineage: Bacteria > Bacteroidota > Bacteroidia > Chitinophagales > Saprospiraceae > M3007. Next base: position 16,526 of record JAEUUV010000115.1, read on the forward strand.
TCCCGGGTTGCGGCGTGCGATCCTTTTCCTCAAGGACGAACGACGTGCGGAATTGGTTAGAACACACGAAAAAAAAATTTCAACACGCAACCTAATCGCATGGTGACCTGTAAAAACTGCTCCACCGAATACGAAGGCAAGTACTGCCCGCAATGCGGCCAACGCGCCAAAGTGAAACGTATCACCACCAAAGCCGTATTCGAGGAATTTCGGGATCGGCTGATCCACATAGACAGCGGTTTTTTGTACACGTTTCTTCAGTTACTCCGCCGCCCGGGAGGCATGATCCGGGAGTTTATCGAAGGCCGGCGGGCGCCGTATACCAAACCGATCAAGTTCTTGCTCTGGGCCACAGCGCTGAATTTTCTGGTTTTTCACCTCATTGGGCTTGACAAGGAGATCTTGGATGCGGTGACCCAGCAACAGGGGCAGGCTGTGCCTTCAGCGGGAGCCAAGGCTTTTCAGGCAAAATTCAGCCAGTATATTTTCGATCATCCGGCAATCATGATTTTTCTTCTAATCCCGAATATCGCGTGGTGTTCCTGGCTGTTTTTTCGTAAATCCGGTTTCAACTACGCCGAGCACTTTATCCTGAATGCCTACCTCATGGGCGCCGTCAGCCTGTTCGGCATTGTCCTGAATCCACTGACAAAATTTGTCGGCACCGGTGTGGGCGGGTTGTTCGCAAAAACCAGCGTGAATGTTGTCCTCTGGATGGGCTATGTCGGCTGGGGTTACATCGGGTTTTTCCGTCCGGAGCGCCGCAAGTGGTGGTGCTGGCTGAAAGCGGTACTTTCCATAGTTGCCGGTTATGCCATGATGATTGTGGCCATTTCGATTTTACTGATGCTGTTCGTTCTGCTTTTCTGGCCCTGGGTCAAACCCTATTTCATGGGGGAGACATTGCCCGGCTAAGCGCCTCATTTTTTCCCGAACAAGGCCGACACTTCTTTTTCAAATTGCGCTTCGATGGCCTTTCGCCGCAGTTTCAGTGTAGGGGTGAGCAGGCCGTTTTCCGCCGTCCAGGGGCCGGACAGCAATTGGAACCCCTGCACCTGTTCGACCGGGCCAAGGTGTCCGGCATTGATGCGTTCGATTTCCTGTCGGAAAAGTTTTTCCACTTTCGGGTTCAGTACCATGAATTCCGGCGCCGTCCAGTGCACGTTTTTCTCGCGGCACCAGACTTCGAGCCGGGCAAAATTGGGCACGATCAGCGCAGCCACAAACGGCTGGTTCAGGCCGAGGGCCATGCATTGGTCCACGAAGGGCGAGCGAAGGAGTTGCCGCTCCACGTATGCCGGGGCCACGAACTTGCCGGTGGTTGTTTTGAAAATTTCGCTGATGCGCCCGGTCACGCGCAGGAAGCGTTTGAACTCAAAACGCCCCATGTCGCCGGTTTTCAGCCAGCCGTCGGGGGTGAATCGCGCCGCCGTTTCGTCGGGCAGGTTCCAATAGCCGCGCATCACGTTGGGGCCGCGCACTTCGATTTCGCCCTCGCCTTGTGCGTCTGGTTCGGCGATGCGCACGTCTACGCCGGGCGCCGGAATGCCCACCGTGCCGAAGTGCACGCCGCCCGGTTCGAAGCGGTTGAACGCCACCACGGGGCTGGTTTCGGTGAGGCCGTAGCCTTCGCGCACATCCACACCTGCCGCCGAAAACAGGCGCCCGAGTCGCGGCTGCAACGCCGCCGCACCCACTGCAATGCCGCGCAGGCGCCCGCCCATGGCCCGCCGCCAACGCCGGTATACCAGCATATCGGCCGCCAAAAGTTTGATCCGGTAGCCCCAGGGCATATCGTGCGCACCTGCAAAAGGGTAGCGCTCGCCGAGCGCCAGTGCCCAGTCCAATATTTTTTTTCCTAAAAAACCGGCGGCTTTCCGGCGCTCCAAAAGCCGCTCGTACGTACGTTCCAGCACCCGCGGTACTGCTGTGAAAAAGTGCGGGCGCACTTCTCGCAGCGTCTCGGGCAGCAGTTCCAGCGACTCCACGAACCACACCGGTGTACCGGCAGCCTGATACACGTAGGTCACCATGCGCTCAAAAATGTGGCTCAACGGCAAAAAACTTACCGCCGTCACCTCCGGCCCCACGGGCACGATGGCCAGCACGGATTTTACATTGCCGACGATATTGGCATGGCTGAGCATCACCCCTTTGGGCGCCCCGGTCGTGCCCGAGGTGTAGAGCAGGGTAGCCAGGTCGGTGTCGGAAACTGCATCGCGGGCCTGCCGGATTTGTTCGGCCTGTTCGGCGTCGGGCTGCCGGCACAGGGTGTCCCAGTGCAGTGCGCCGGGCAGGGGTTCGAACGAAAAGAGATGCTCCGGCGCGACGTCGGCCTGGCGGAGTTTGTCCAGCATGTCTGCATTGCTTACGAAAAACGCCCGCAGCCCGGCATCGCGGAAAATGTGGGCGATTTCATCCGGACGCGCGGTAGCATGCACGGGCACCGGTACCATGCCGAGTTGCAGCATGGCAGCGTCGGCGACGATCCACTTCGGGCTTCCGCAGTGCGCCAGCACGCCGATCCGGTCGCCCGGTCGCAAGCCCTGAGCCAGCAGCCCCGCACTGAGTTGGTCGCGCCCGGCGATCAGTTCAGACGTGCTCCATTTGCGCCAGATACCGCCTTCTCGCCCGGCAAATGCGACCGTTTGCGGGAAACGTTCCTGCTGGTAATCGAGGATATCGAAGAGTCGCGTGAAGTCCATTTTTTAAAAAATTATCGGGCAAGGTAAGCATATTGAATTTCAAAAAATATGTTGCAGCCCATCTGCCACACCGGATTTATGCGCCATAACCATTAAGTTTGCAGAAAAAAAACAACCATGGAACTGTCCACCGTTGCACCTGATCTTGCCTACGAAATAGAACGCGGAAAACCCATGCCCAGCCTGAATCACGGAGTCATCCAACACAACCTGAGCGTCGCATTGGACGCTTATCGCAAACGCTACCGTTTTGCGACCGAGGTATCCCTTCGACTGGATGGTTGGCCGTCCACTCCCGACCTCATCATTTTACCGAAAGAAAAGGTAGATTTTCATCGGGATCAGATCGAATTGCAGGAGCCGCCGCTGGGTGTAATCGAAATCATATCGCCGTCCCAGAGCGTACAAATGCTGTACGACAAGGCTGTGCTGTATTTTGAAACCGGGGTGAAATCTGTTTGGCTTGTGGTACCCACGCTCCAACTGATCGTGGTGTACCGCTCGCCCGAAACGTCCGAGCAGTTTTCCAGCGGTATGCTGACCGATCATGCCCTGGACATTCGTATCTCCGTGGACAAAGTTTTTGAACGCGACGAATAACTCAAAACCACTCAAAACCACTCAAAACCACTCAAAACTCAAAACCCAAAACTCAAAACTGCTAAAAGTGTTTCCACCCCTGCGCCTGTAACGGGTGCAGGTTCCCGCCTTTTGTGTTTAGTTTGATGCCGTCTGCGACGTCGAGAATTTCCCCGGCGATGTAGATATCGGGCAGGAAACGCACCTTGTCCGTGTCTTTGGGGTCAATGGTGAACAGCAGTTCGTAGTCTTCCCCGCCGTTGAGAGCGCAGGTGATCGGGTCGAGTTTGAACTGGAGCGCCATCAGTTGGGCTTCCGGGTGAATGGGCACACCGCTTTCTTCCAGCAGGGCGCCCGTGCCGCTTTGTTTGCAAATGTGGAACAGTTCGGATGCCAGCCCGTCGGAGATGTCAATCATAGCGGTGGGCACGAGGTTGTTCTGGCGGAACGCGTCCACCATGTCGAGCCGGACTTCGGGTTTGAGGAAGCGGCCCACGATGTATTTCTGGTCTTCGAGGTTGGGCTGCACGTCGGGGTGTTCGGCCCAGATGCGTTTTTCGCGTTCGAGCAGTTGCAGTCCGAGGTAGGCGCCGCCGAGGTCGCCGGTGATGCAGATCAGGTCGCCGGGACGGGCGCCGCTGCGGTAGGCGAGGCGCGTGCGTTCGCCCTGGCCGATGGCGGTGATGCTGATGACCATGCCCCGGGGCGAGGAAGTGGTGTCGCCGCCCACGAGGTCCACGCCGTAGGCATCGCAGGCCGCGCGGATACCGGCATACAGGTCGTCGAGAGCCTCCACGCTGTATTTGCTGGAAATGGCGATGGACACGGTGATTTGTCGGGGCACGGCGTTCATGGCGCAGATGTCGGAAAGGTTGACCACCACGGACTTGTAACCGAGGTGTTTGAGCGGGGTGTAGGCGAGGTCGAAATGGATGCCTTCCACCAGCATGTCGGTGCTCACGACGGTGCAAAACGCCCCGTTGTCTATCACGGCGGCGTCGTCGCCCACGCCCTTCAGGGTGGAAGGTTGGGTGATGGGAAAATTATGAGTCAGGTGTTCGATCAGGCCGAACTCGCCGAGGGTATTTACATCAGTCATGGGGCAAATCTACTGTTTAGGTGGCTGTATTTTTTATAACCACATCCTAACCTCGCTCAATCCGGCTAATTTCGGAAAGCAGAAAATCACGCAAAGGCAGGATGTGCAGGCCGTCGTCGCGCTGATAGTTGCGCCCGTCGGGGGTAATGAGGTATTGAAAGTCGGGTTGAAGGTCTGTTTTCGTTTCAAAAAAACCGCGCGACGTGCTGCCGGATCCGCTCAACTTGATTTCGATCAGCGCCTTTTTTCCATTTGGCGCCAGCAGCAACAAATCTGCCTCGGCTCCTTTTTGGGTGCGGTAGAAGAAATACTGCCAGCGCAGGAGGGTATGCCGTCGAATCTGCTCAATGACATACCCCTCCCAGGAGGCCCCGGCGATAACGTGGCGGTGGAGCGTCTCGCCCGATGCAATATTTGCCAGGCGATGCAGCATACCGGAGTCGCGGATATACAGTTTGGGAGATTTGACAAGCCGCTTCGTGGTATTTTGAAAATAGGGCTGGAGCCGGTCAATCAAAAAGGCGCCTTCGAGGATATCAAGGTAGTTTTTGATGGTTGGCTGGGAAACACCGAGTGTTCTGGATAAATCGGAAATGTTCAGCAGGTTGCCATGTACGCTCGGCAGTACAGAAACCAACCGGGACAAGGCTGCAGGAGCCAATTCATAACCCAACAGACGAACGTCGCGTTCGATGAACGTCCGAAGCAGGTTTTCCAACCAACGGCTGCACAGTTCGTCTGTAGGCGCCAGAAGTGCATCGGGGAAGCCCCCTCGAAACCAGTGGATTTCCTGCGGTATTTCCTGTGGTATTTCAGCCAATGAAAAAGGCGTCAGTTCGGTGTATGCAATCCGGCCCGCCAGCGATTCAGATGAAAATCGCATCAACCATGGCGAAGCGGAACCAAGTAGCATAAATCGGGCGGGTTCGCGCTGTTGATCAACAAGTGCCCGCAGAAGGGCGAACAGGTGTGGAGCGCGTTGCACTTCATCAATGATGATACACTTGTCCGTATGCTGCTGGAAAAATCGCGTCGGCTGCTCCAATAACCGGGCGTCATCTTCCAGTTCCAGGTCAAGGTAAATGGACTCTTTGCCGAGCAGGGGCTGCAACGCTTTTGCCAGAGTAGTTTTGCCCACCTGCCGGGGTCCCAGGATTCCTAATACCGGAAAATATTCCGCATCCCTGAGGATTTGATGAACAACCGTTCGTTGGATCATTAATTTCAAATTAAGGTTGCAAATTTAAAACCTTGTTTCTTTATTTTCAACCTTAATTATTGTCGTTTGGAAGTAAACGCCTCCTGGCGGGAGCTATGTGATACTCTTGTCGGCTTCTTGTCTTTTTTTATAGTGGCTGTATTTTTTGTAGCCGAACAGAATAACTGCCGCGACAAAGGCGGCTGCAAAATGAAACCCGTCTATCGTTATGGAAAACGTTCTGTACGGGATGGCCCGGGATATGGCCAGGCTGGTGAACATGACGGAGTAAATCAGGAAAAAGTCGGAGTACTCGTACAGGAGTTTTTTCATGGCAGATCAAAATTTTAAAAGAACTAATCGCAACCTGTTGCGAAACTCCGAGGGCACCAGGCACTCGTTGGCGTTCAGTTGCATGGCGTCTCGGAAGCGCAGGCGCAGGCTTTGGCCGAAGGTATTCATCACGCTGTTGCGGTCGAAATCGCCCGTCGGGGTTACGAGGTATTCGCTGCAGGTATTTTCGTACTTGATCTCGTCGTTGAACAAAAAGCGCAGCATGTTGGGCGCCAGCATCAGGCAGTAGGAGGAAAATGTGGCGTCGTCGTCCTGCGAGTACTGTTTTTTGTGCAGCACGGTGGTCCACAGCGGCGTGCCGTCGGGGTTGAGCGACACGAGCAGCAGGTCGTCGTAAAAATAGTCCATGACCAAGCGCATGCCGTCGCGCCAGAACCCGCGGCCCGTGGCGGTGCCGCGCTGGATTTCGTTGTACAGTTCGGCCACGATCAGGGCGCCGCCGTCCTGCCGCAGGATAATCTGCTGGATGTTCACGTTGTCAATGCCCTTGGTGTCGGCCTCCACGTCCTTGCGGCGCAGGATGGACACGACCTTGTCGGTAAACGATTCGTGGCGCAGCACCGGCTCGCGGCCGTCGCCGGGTACGCGCACAAAGAACACCCCGTTGGATCGGTCGCGGTTCCGGTCGGAGAAAAATCCCGCACCCACGAGGGTTTGTGCGCGGTTATCGTATTCGAATTGGGCGTCTACGGTCAGGAAGCCGGGCACGGGGACGCGCACCCTGCGCTCGGCGCCGCCGCGGATGTGCAGCACCTCGAACTCGTGCTCTTCGAGGCGGTTGCGCCGGTTGTTGAGTTCGGTTACCACGAAAAAATCGCCCTCGTTGCCGAGCACGGAAGAGCGGATGTTGGAGTCGTGGTACACGTCGTCGAGCGGCACCGTTTTTTCCCAGAGCACCTGCATCTTGTCCAGCCGGAAACATACGGTTTCCATACGGGCGCGTTCGGCAATGTTGGTGACTACGAAGCAGTTCCGGTCTTCGCTCCGGATCACATCGAGTACGGGTGGAGAAAACAGGCGCTCGCTGTACTGCTTGACGGTGGCGCTGTCCACCAGATTGGCTCCCGGGTCGTACTTGTGTACGCGCAGGGTGGTGATGCCCCGCCGGCGGTATTTGAACACCACGGAAAAGTTGTTCTCGCCGCCGATAACCGCCAGTATCTGCACCCCGCTTTTTTCGATGTCGTCCAGATTCCGGCTCCACGACAGGCGCATGGAGTTGTCGAAAGCCTGTATCTCGAACTCGTCGTATTTGTCGCGGAAAAGCAAAATCCGATCCTTCAGGCGTCCGATGAGTTCGTAGCCGAAGTCGTTCCGCAGGGTAATTGCTTCCGAAACGAGGTAGTTGCCCTGTCCAAAGGCGGGCATGGAGCACCAAATTCCGGCGAAAAACGTGCAAAACAGGGGGAACAGACTGCGGAAGAAGAGAGGTCGTTCAATTCTCATGCTCGTGCGTTGGGCTAATTTTTCCCAAAAATCGGTGTTTTTCCCGAATCTCCTATACCGGAGTACGAAGGAGTCGTTCGACATTTGGCCGTGCGTGTCAACCCCACCCCCGGCCCCTCCCCAATTGGGAGGGGTGACGTAGAGTGTGCCGTTGTGTACTCTACGATATTTGCCGCGTCTCCCCTCCCTTTCGGGGGAGGGGTCGGGGGTGGGGTTGACACGCGGAGTGCCACTTGCCCCACTTTTCATTCACCGCAGCCCTGTATCCAACAAATCCGACAAATGACAAATTCAATTCGTGTTTCCCTGCTGATTTGCCTCGCCGCGGCGCCGTTTTTTTCAGAAAAAACTGCTGCCCAGCAACCGGTTTTCACCCTCGACGATACCCTGCGCGGCAGCATCACCGCCGAGCGCGCCTGGTGGGACGTGGCGTACTACGACCTGAACGTGCGCGTAAATCCCGGCGACAGGAGCATTTCCGGCGCCAATGCCATACGCTACCGCGTGCTGGAATCCGGCCAAACGATGCAGATTGACCTGCAACCACCCCTGCGTATCGAACTTGCCGAGCAGGACGGCCAGGCGCTCGACGTGCGGCAGATCGGTACGAACGCCTGGCTCGTTGACCTGAAAAAAGCCCAAAAGCCGGGCGCTGTCGAGACGCTCACCGTGACCTATTCCGGCAAGCCGCGCAAGGCCCGCAATGCTCCCTGGGACGGCGGGTTCAGTTGGGCCAAGGACGGGTTGGGGCGCCCCTTCGTGGCTACCTCCTGCCAGGGCCTCGGTGCCAGCGCGTGGTGGCCCTGCAAGGACCACGCCTACGACGAGCCGGACTCCCAGACGATCCGCGTCACCGTGCCCGAGCCGCTCATGGACGTATCCAACGGACGCCTGCGCCGCACTACCGTGAATGCCGACAGCACCCGCACTTTCGAGTGGCATGTGTCCAACCCGATCAACAACTACGGCGTGAACGTCAATATCGCGGTGTACGAGCACTTTGCCGACACCTTCCAGGGTGAAAAAGGCCTGCTCACGCTGGACTACTACGTGTTGCCCGAAAATCTCGAAAAAGCGAAGGAACAATTCAAGCAGGTGAAGGGCATGCTCCGGGCTTTCGAGCACTGGTTTGGGCCGTACCCGTTTTACGAAGACGGCTACAAACTCGTGGAAGTGCCCTACCTCGGTATGGAGCACCAGAGTTCGATCACCTACGGCAACCATTACCTGAACGGCTACCTCGGTCGCGACCTGTCCGGTACAGGTTGGGGCAAAAAGTGGGATTTCATCATCATCCACGAGTCGGGCCACGAGTGGTTTGCCAACAACATCACCTACCGCGACATTGCCGACATGTGGGTGCACGAGAGTTTTACCAACTACAGCGAAGGCCTGTACACCGAGTACCATTTCGGAAAAGATGCCGGCGATGCCTACATGCGCGGACTGCGTTCCGGTATCGAGAACAAACTGCCCATTGTGGGCGTGTACGGCGTGAACCACGAAGGCTCCGGCGACATGTACCCCAAGGGCGGAAACATGCTGCACACCATCCGCCAGATTGTGAACGACGACCAAAAATGGCGCGACATCCTGCGCGGCCTCAACCGCGACTTTTTTCACCAGACCGTGGATGGCGCTCAGGTGGAGGCGTACATCATTCGCCATTCCGGCAAAACCCTGCAAAAAACCTTCGACCAGTACCTGCGCGACATTCGCATTCCCGTGCTGGAATACCGCATCAAAAAGGGCAAACTCGAGTACCGCTGGACCAACTGCGTAGCGGGCTTCGACATGCCCGTGAAAGTGACCCGCTCGCGTGACCGTTTCGATTTCATCTACCCGACCACCGAGTGGCAGGCCACGCCGCTCAAACGGGTGAAAGCCCGGAATTTTCAGGTGGACGAGAATTTTTACGTGCAGGCGAAAAACGTAGAGTAAGCATCAGTACAATAGCCCGAATATCCAGAGCGGCAAGGCTTTGCCTATGGGGTATTCCAGTTCGTCCCGTACTACAAAACTATCGGTAATGTCCGCTATCTGCGCGTACGATTTCTGTTTGCCGCCGATTTCAAAAGTAAACCGGTCGTCAATCAAAAAGTCTCCCTTGGCTGCGGCGGTGACCCTGTGCCGGTGTTGCAACTGACTGAAAAAAAATGTCTCCCGCAAATTGCCGACATTGGGTTCTGTCACGGAGAGTGCAAACGAAAGGTTGGGGTTGTTCAGGTAAATTTTTTCCGGTTTTTGCAACATGGAAATACTGAATCCTTCCGGCTGAAGTAGCCGGATCAGGCGGGCCTGCTCCAGATAAATCAGGTAGTTTAAAATCGTATTGCGATGGATGTCTGCTTTTTGTGCCAACTGGCTCAGGTTCGGTTTATAGGGTACATTGTTGGACAGGATGAATAAGAGTTGGAGTAATTTGCGGGCATTTCGCGGATCATAGCCTTTTATTTCCGCCATGTCGTACTCGATGACAGTCCGCACAAGTTGCGCCAATCGCACCGGATACCCTTGGAGATCATCTCGAAAAAAGGGGTAATAGCCTGATGTCAGGTAGTCTCGAAAATGCTCCAGAGGCCTGAAATTTACGGGAAACAGGCGGCTCAAATTCTCTGAATCGTTCAGCAGACGTTCCAGCGGAATTGCCGGTGTATCAAGGATTCCTCGCAGTTCCAAGTACTCACGATACGAAAGCCCGTGCAATTCGTACATCAAAGCCCGACGGCTGAGGTCGCCTTCCTCCCGTGCCAGATCAATTATAGATGACCCGGTGAATACGATTTGCAACTCCGGGTAAAAGTCATGCAAGTTCTTGATCTCCCGCGCCCAGCCGGGGTACTTGTGTACCTCATCCAGATAGGCATACTTTCCTCCTGCCCGGTAAAATTGCTCTATGGTTTCTGAAAGCAGGTTTTGGGTGAAATAGATGTCGTCCAAAGAAAAATATGCCGCCTTGGTTGCAGGTAAATTCAGCGCATGGAGGTGCTGCAACAAGAGTGTCGTTTTGCCCGTCCCGCGGGCGCCCTTGATTCCGGTAAGCCGGTTCTCCCATCGGATTTCAGAAAACAGGTAGCGGTGAAAATGGGTGGATACCTGCCGGACTAATGCGCCAGATTTTTGTAACAAAGATTCCATGATGCACAAATTGATGTGCAAATGTGCGAACTTTTTGCACATTCAAAAGTGCAAAATTGAATACCCGTATGCTGTATCCACCAAAAATCGTACAGGCAATCCTCACCCTACTTTGGCCGCACAGCGGTACTTTTGCGGCAGTTCGTCAGTTTTGAGTGTTGAGTTTTGAGTTTTGAGTGATCCGCCACCCTCTGACTCAAAACTCAAAACTCAAAACCCAAAACTCACACAAATGGCGCTTTTTAAATCAATATGGGACGATATCCGGCACACCTTCCGCATCGGAAATATGGTGACACGGCTGGTCATCGTGAACTTCGGGATTTTCATCCTCGTAAACATCGTCTACCTGTTTATGCTGGTTTTTCAGGGGTCGGAAATCGCCCCTGAGTCCTTGCAGGAAGGGCTGCACTGGCTGTGCATGCCGGCTTCGGTGCGCGATCTGGTTTTTCAACTCTGGTCGCCGTTCACCCACATGTTCCTGCACGAAAACTTCTGGCACGTGCTGAACAACATCATTTTCCTGTACCTCTTCGGCGTGATCGTGGGCGACCTCGTGGGTGACCGGCGCGTGCTACCCATTTACCTGCTGGGGGGGCTGGTCGGCGGCTTCACGTTTATGATTTCGGCTAATATCCTGCCCTACATCGGCTCGTATGCCCTCGGCGCTTCGGGCGCCGTGATGGCCCTCGGCGGTGCAGCCATGGTGATGGCGCCCGACTACCGCGTGCGGCTGTTCCTGCTGGGCGATGTGAAAGTGAAATATATCGTACTCGTACTGCTCCTGTTCGACCTCATCGGCGTAGCCAACAAGTACAATTCCGGCGGCCACCTGGCCCACCTCGGCGGTTTTGCCATGGGCTGCCTGTTTGTGTACCGCCTGCGCGACGGCCACGACCTGGCCGAGCCGGTGAACCGCGTGCTGGATTACCTTGCCGGCTGGTTTGCCGGCGGCCACCAACCCAAACGCAAGCCGAAAAAAGCCCATGCCGGTGCGCCGTTCACTGCCACACGCGGCGGGCGCGCGCCGCAGGACGAACCCACGTACCAGCAGCAATTAGACGCCATTCTGGACAAAATAAAAGCCGGCGGCTACGAAAGCCTGAGCGCCGAGGAAAAAGAATTCCTGTACAACGCCAGCAAGCGATAAGGCTCCGGAAACATGATCAAGTACCTGCTGAAACACTTCGTAAAAATCCTGAGCGCGGCGGTCATCACGGGCACGTTCCTGTCCTACCTGTCGCCATACATCAACCCCGCGCTATTCCGCTGGGCAGCCTTTTTCGGCACGGCCTTCCCGTGGTTTTTGCTGGCCAATGTGGCGCTGCTCGGCGTGTGGTGCTTCCGACTCAACCGCTTCGCCCTCTACCACCTCGGCATGCTGGTGTTCGGCTGGCAACATGTCACGGCATTTGTCGGCCTGAATTTCGGGAAAAATGCCGCGCCCGAAAACGCTGTGACAGTCGTCACGCACAACCTCGGCGGACTGTTTCGCGGTATCAACCTCGAAGACGAGGAGTGGGGCGGCATTTTCAGCAACTACACGAATTTTCTGAGAGACTCGGGCGAACCCGATATTCTCTGCGTACAGGAAACGGGACGCAAGTTTTTCCGGGCACTTGGCCCCCAACTGGGGCTGCCTTACGTGTTCGACCTGAACCGCTCCGGCAACGCTATCCTGAGCCGCTACCCCGTGTTGCGCGGAGGACAATTGCCCTTTGGCCGGCCCGAAAACGTATCCATCTGGGCCGATTTGAAGATCGGAAAACGCACGGTGCGCGTGTACAACGTTCACCTCCAGTCGAATAAAGTCACTTCCGACACCCAGCGGGTCATCAAGGACTCCGACCTGCAGGACGAGCAAACCTGGCGCGACATCACGCGGGTGCTGCGCAAGGTGGGCGGCGCCACCAGCATTCGCGCCGGGCAGGCAGCCACCCTGCGCGACCTCATGGCAGCCAGTCCGTACCCCGTCATCCTGTGCGGCGACTTCAACGATACGCCCAATTCGTACGTGTACGACCTGCTGGCCGATGGCCTCACCGATACCTTCCGCGAACGAGGCGCAGGGCTGGGCACCACCTTCGGCGGCGCCATTCCGTTCCTGCGAATTGACTACGTGCTGGCCGATCCTACGATGAAAGTATACGACTGCCGCGTGCCGCGAAATCCTGTTTCGGATCATTACCCGGTGGTGGCGGTGTGGGGGTTTTGAGGGGTGTGCAGTTTGTCATTCCGCAGGAATCCGTCTATGTCGCAAGAGTAGCCATGTGTTGTTATTTCCACATTTTTCCTCCCTCGTTGTGTAATCGTACCGCCCCCGGCATCCCTTCCCCCGCAAGGCTTGCCACTCGTTTTTTTTATTCACAAAACACACCCTACGGTACATGAAACACTTCCTTGTTCTCCTGGCTGCTGCATTGTTCGGCATTGCAGCATTATCCAACTCCAAATCCACCACCGCCTTGACCGGAAAAGTGATGGACGAAACCGGCGAAGCGCTGATCGGCGCTACCGTCAAAGTGCTCCGGGACACTACCCTCGTGCGCGGTACCATCACCGATTATAACGGTGATTACCGCCTGACCCTCGACCCCGGCAGCTACGACGTGGAAGTGGGTTACACTGGTTTCAAGATGCAAAAAGTTACCGGTGTGCGGGTCATCAGCAACACCCTCAACACGCTCGACTTTACCCTGGTAGCCGGCAGCGAACTTAGCGAAGTGACCGTTACGGCCTTCAAGATACCGCTGATTGAGCAGGATAAAACCCAGGGCGGGCAAGCGCTTACTTCCGAGCAGATCAAAAACCTGCCCACACGGAGTGTCAAAGAGATTGTAGCTACCACAGCAGGTACAACCTCCATTGACGGCGGCGCTGTCAACATCAAAGGCTCGCGCAAGGACGCCACTGACTACTACATTGACGGCGTCCGGGTATCCGGCGCTCCGCCGCCCGTCATGGATGTCAAGCCCGCTCTTCTGATGTCGGACACCCGTGAAGAGATCGCTTTCAGCCGCGACGACCGCCCCACTGAACCGCCCCTGCACCCCGGTGCCCCGCCGCAGCCCGGCCCCCGTGCCGGCCTGCTCACTGGCGGCGAGTGGAACGACCTGCACAACTGGAATACCCACTGGGCCGACCTGCTCAAAGACGGTGAAATTGATTCGTACCAGCGGATGTACAAATTCTTTCCAAAAAACCGCTACTCCGTGCTGCTGCAAACGGAAGAAGGGCTGCCGATCAGCGATGTGGCTGTGCAATTGCACGACAAATCCGGCACACTCGTGTGGGAAACTCGCACCAGCAATACCGGTAGCGCCGAACTATGGGTCGGATTTTTTGAAGAAAAAGCGGCTGAATCGGTATATACCCTGACCGCCGAAATTGACGGCAAGCGCCACGCCCTCGGCATCGCCAAAGCATTTTCCGAAGGCGTCAACCAGTACAAAATCAAACGCGAGTGCGGCCACTCCAAAACCGTGGACATCGTGTGGACGGTGGACGCCACCGGCAGCATGGGCGACGAACTGGAGTACCTGAAAACAGAACTGCTCGACGTCATCGGGCGCGTGCAGGCCGCCAATCCCGGCCTCGATGTGCGCACCGGCTCGGTGTTTTATCGCGATCAGGGCGACGACTATGTGGTGAAAAGCAGTGCCCTCAACCGCGATATTTCCAAAACGGTGGACTACATCCGCAAGCAATCGGCAGGTGGCGGCGGCGACTATCCCGAAGCCGTGCATTCGGCGCTGGAAGAAACCCTGCGCCAGCCCTGGAGCCGCGAAGCCGTGGCCCGCATTTGTTTTCTGGTGCTGGACGCCAGCCCGCACCAAAACCCGGAAGTGCTCGAGAGCCTGCAAAAAAGTATTCGCGAGGCAGCCAAACGCGGTATCCGCATTGTGCCCCTGAGTGCCAGCGGCATCCAGAAAGACACGGAATTTCTGATGAAATTTTTCGGTATGGCCACCAACGGCAGTTACGTGTTCCTGACCGACCACTCCGGCATCGGGGGCAAACATCTCGAACCCACTACCGACGAGTACAAGGTGGAACAACTCAACGACTTGCTCGTACGCCTCATCACCGAGTACACCAGCGTACCGACCTGCGAGGGCCAATCGAGCATCCTGTTCGCCGCCGACCGGCACGACCAGCAGCAGGGACAACACCCCAAACCGGTGCTGTACTACCCCAACCCCGCCGTGTCGCGTTTCAATCTGGAACTGCCCTTCGACGCCGAAAAAGTGACCCTGTACGACGCTGCCGGGCAGGCCGTTCACAACCTCGCCACGGTACAAGCCGGGCTGCACAGCATTCCGGTACACAACCTGCCGCCGGGTTTTTACACCCTGCGCATCTGGAAAAACGGACAGGTGCAGAGCGGGAAAGTGATGGTGGTGCGGACGTGAATAGTAGTTTGAGGTCAACCAGTCACTTTTAGGCGAACCCCTGCGCTTGATTTTTCAACCCGGCGCAAAACCGTTTGTTTTGCAGGCTCGAAACGATTTCATCCGCTAATTTTGAAACACCAGCCATGCCGATCCGACTTCTGACCCTTCTTTTCGTACTGATTGCCTGCCGCATTTCCGCCCAGAATCCTGTTCAGGGCACCGTAACCGATCCGCAGGGCGTGCCCCTGGCTTTTGTCACGGTGTTGCTCAACGACGAACCGGGCCGGGGCGTGCTCACCGACATCGAAGGGCGGTTTTCCATAGGCGCCGGAGTGGATGTGCGGGTGTTGGGGTTCCGGTATGTGGGCTACGAAGCCCTGCGCGTGGAAGCGGATTTTTGGGAAAAAGACCCCGGCAGGTCGCTCGTGATTGTGCTGAAACCCGCCGACAATACCCTGCCGGAGGCCGTCATCCGGGCCGGCGAAAACCCTGCCGACGTCCTCATGCGCAAGGCCATCGCCAACCGGCGGCGCAACAATCCCGATATGCTGCCCTGGTACACCTGCGTCACCTACAACAAGGTGCTGTTCGATGTACTGCCCAACCGGCAAGCCTTCGAGCGCGAATACGCCGGCAGAGATACCGCCCGGGAAACCATCCGCGATGCCCGCGAGGGTTTTGCCGACCTTGAGCAACACGCCCGCGAGCGGCATGTGTTCTTGATGGAAAGTGTCACCGACCGCGCGTTCCTGTTTCCGAATCAGGTACAGGAAAACGTGCAACTCAATCGCGTGAGCGGCTTTGAAAACGCGGGATTCGTGGCTTTGGCCAACATGGTGCAGCCGTTTTCATTCTACGGCGACTACCTGACCATTCTGGACAAAAACTTTGTCAATCCCGTCAGCCCGGGCAGCCCCGACCTCTATTTTTTCCACATCCAGGATACCCTGCTCGACGGCTCCGATACCGTCTGGGTGATTTCGTTCCACCCGCGCAAGGGCAAGGTGTTCGAGGGCTTCGAGGGCGTTTTGCACCTGCATCGGCGCGGATGGGCCATTCAGAACGTGCGCGCCCAGCCGGCCAACCCCGGCAACCTGAACTTGAAAATCGAACAGGCCTACCGGATGGTGGCGCGCAAAGGCGACACCGACAGTAGCGCGGAAACCGATACCGTGCAGTGGTTTCCGGCCCAGTTGAATTTTGAAATGGAATTCCGGGAATATCCGTCGCCGTACCTCGGCATACGCGCTGCCGGGCGCAGTTACATCACCGATGTGCGCCTTGACACGGTCATTCGCCCGCGCGACATGGACCCCGAACGCCCGGTGCTGATGGCGCCGGCAGCCAATACCCGCGCCGATTCGGCCTGGGCGCGCTGGCGCGATTTGTCGCCCCTGAGTGCAAAGGAAGTGGGCACCTACGTCTGGCTCGACAGCCTTGGAGATTCGCCGGGAGTCAAAGGATTCGCCAACCTGATGGACGTGCTGGTCACCGGGCTTTTGCCGCTTGGAAGCACTCCGGTTAGCCTTGATTTCCGGCAGTTGATGCGGTTTAACGAATATGAGGGCTTTCGCCTTGGACTTGGGCTGACGACCATGCAGAGCCACCCGTTGCTGCGCCCGCGCGTCCTCGAACTTGGGGCGAACGCCGGCTACGGGTTTCGTGACAAGCAGTTCAAATACGGTGGCTACGCGCTCTGGCGCATCGTGCGCAACAGCAAATTGCAACTGCGGTTAGACTGGCGCCGCGACCTCCGGGAGCCGGGCGCGCCTTACGAGATTCCGCCCACGGCATTTTTCGACCGCAGCCTGTACGCTCGGCGCATGGATCGGGTGGACGAGTTTTCAGCCGCCCTGCGCAGCCGCATCGGGCGCTACCTGCTCGTGGAGGGCAGTTTTCGCAAGCAGGATTTGAAGCCGGGTTACGCCTACCGGTACGGCTCTGCCGAGGCGGGCTTTTCGGATCAGTTTCGCTTTTCGGAGGCCACGTTTTCCCTGCGGTACGCCAACGGCGAGCAGCAAAACACGTTTCTTTCCAACGATGTGGGCACCACGCAGCGGTGGCCGGTGCTGGAATTAGCCTACACCCGGGGCTGGCGCGGTGTCTGGGACGGCGCTTACGACTACGAGCGCTGGACGGCAGCCGTGTACCACTCTTTTTTTCTCGGAAAACTCGGCCGCACGCGGTGGCGGGTGGAGGCCGGCATCGCTTCGGACGACGCGCCCTTGGCCAAACTTTTCACGCTGAACCAGACGGGCCAAAGCATCTGGAATATTTTCGTGTTGCCCAACACGTTTCAGGCGCTGCCCGACACGGTTTTTTTGGCCGACCGTTTTGTGAACCTGTACTTCGCGCAGGAACTCGGCCCCGTTTTTTACCTGGCAAAGTACTCTGCGCCGGCGCTCACGCTGCTCCAGAATATTGCCTGGGGCGACCTGCGCCGACCCGAACTGCACCACGACCTCGGTTTCCGGACGGCAGCCACGCCGCTGTTCGAGTCGGGCGTGCAATTGGACAACCTCCTGCGGTTCAACTACCTGAATGTGGCGTATCTGGGTTTGGGCGGCGCGGTGTTTTACCGCTGGGGTGGCTTGCAGGCCGAGCGCTGGCAAGACAACCTGTCGTTTCGCGCCACCATGCGTTTTTCACTCTAACCAGTATCCCCACTCAAACCTCAAACCTCAACACTCAAAACTGGTATTAACGGCACGGCCACACCCAGTCGGACAGCGGAAAGCCCTTGCCCTGGTACGAAAAGTGCCACCACTCGGTGCGGATGCCGCGCAGCCCTTCTGCTTCGAGCACGCGGCGCAGCAGGCGGCGGTTGGCCAATACCTGCGCCGGCAGTTTGGTGTAATCGTAGTGCGCCTCCGGGCCGAAAAAATCGTAGGGCGTGCCCATGTCCAGTTCGTTCCCGTCGGCGTCTACCAAAGTGAGGTCTACGGCAGCGCCGCGGGAGTGCATGGAGCCTTTTTTGGGGGGCGTTACGTAGTCGGGGTTGGGCACTTTGTCCCACAGGCGTTGCTGGTAGGGGCGGGGGCGGTAGCAGTCGAAGAGTTTGAGGCCGAGGCCCTGGCTTTGGAGGTTTTTCTGCGCGCGCAGCAGGGCTTCGGCGGTTTCGCGGCGGAGGTAGCAGCGGGCGCAGTCGTAGATTTGGGCTTTCGTGAAATTGTTAGCGGTAGCGTAGCGGATATCGAGCCGGATAGACGGGTCGAGTTGCCGGAGTTCCACAAAATTATCAGCGGGGTCTTTTTTGATGCCGGTTGCTTTTTTTTGACTGAAACAAAGGCACGCAGAGCCAACCAGAAACGTGAAAACCAAAACGAAGTAGCGCATGCCGCAAAGGTGGAGAAGTTGGCGGATAAACTTAAATTGCCGGAGCAGCGTTTTAGGGCAACCGAACCCGATACGAAGAAACAAAAACACGATGCGTACTTTTCTTTTCATGGCAATATTAACCTTCAAAGGGCTGTATTCGGCGGCTCAGGGCACGCCGTACCCCGGGCAGCCGGCCACAGGGCCGGGTGGCGCGGAATACGGGCACCGCTCGGTCGCTTTTTTTGATGCCGCTGTCCGAGCCGACGGCTACTGGCTGTTTGAACCTGCCGATCCGCGCCCCGACTCCGCCGAGGTGGTGGTGTTTCTGCACGGCTACGGCGCCTACAACCCCGTGGCGTACGGCAAGTGGATCAAGCATCTGGTGGCCAAGGGGAACATTGTGATTTACCCGCGCTACCAGAAAAATCTGCTCACGCCGCGGGCCGACAAGTTTCCGGCCAATGCCGCCAAGGGTATTCGCGATGCGCTGGCCCAACTGCAAACCGGACACCACGTGCGTCCGCGCACCGACAAAGTGGCGTACATCGGGCACTCGTACGGCGGCGTGATCGCGGCCAACCTCGGCGTGCATTGGGAAAAACTCCGCGTACCGCACCCGGCAGCCATGCTCTTGTGCGAACCCGGTTCAGGTCCGCTCAAAGGCGCCCGGCTGGGCAACTACGCCGGGCTGCCGGCCGATATGAATCTGATCGTGATTGTCGGGGAGGACGACTATGTGGTGGGGCACGAGTTTGGACAGTTGGTGTTCGAGACGGCCGTCAACACGCCCAACCGGAACCTCGTGCTCCAGCGCCGCGACACCGACGGCCACCGCTGGGTACTGGCCACCCACTCCGAGCCGTATTGTTACGACCTCGACTTCGACACCGGCGTGCGCAACTACACCACCCGGCGCGTGTTTCAGACCTCTCGCCTGAACGAGGTGGATTTCAATTGTTACTGGAAACTCGGCGATGCGCTCATCGGCTATACCCGTCAGGGTTTGTACGGCGATGTGGCCTTCGGCAATACCTCGCAGCAGCGGTTTTTGGGCAAATGGGCCAACGGAAAATTGATCCGTCCGCTGGAGGTGTTTGTGCCGACGGCAGCGGGAGCGACACCGGTGTCGGCGTCCGGGGTTTCGAGGAAATGAGGGGAGAAACGCCCGTTTAATCCCTGTCACAGCTCCTTCCGCAGCCGTGCTACCGGAATGTTGAGTTGTTCCCGGTACTTGGCTACGGTGCGCCGTGCGATGTTGTAGCCTTTTTTGAGCAGCAGCGACTTGAGTTTTTCGTCCGACAGGGGGCGGCGTTTACTTTCATCTTTGATCAGGTCGGTCAGGATTTTTTTTACTTCGAGGGTGGACACCTCTTCGCCATCCTGGTTTTGCAGGCTTTCGGAGAAAAACTCCTTGAGCCGCTTGGTGCCGAACTCCGTTTGCACATATTTGGAATTGGCCACGCGCGACACGGTGGAGATATCCAGCCCGGTGGCGTCGGCGATGTCCTTGAGGATCATGGGCCGGATTTTCTTCTGGTCGCCGCTCAGGAAATACTCGTGCTGGTGCTCCAGAATAGCGCCCATGGTGAGCATCATGGTTTGTTGCCGCTGTTTGATGGCATCAATAAACCACTTGGCGCTGTCAATTTTCTGCTTGATAAACAGGATGGTTTCTTTTTCCTTTCGGGTGGGGCGGCGACCGTTTCGCCCGGAGTGAAAGGCGCGCAGCAGGTCGCGGTACTGGTCGTTGATGCGCAGGTCGGGAGCGTTTCGGGCGTTCAGGGTGAGTTCAAGTTCGCCGTCGCGGTTGGTGACCAGATAGTCGGGCAGGATGTAGTTGACGGCGCGATCGTTCCGGGAGGCGAAGCCGCTGGCGGGTTTGGGATTCAATTTCAGCACTTCGTCCACGGCAACTTTGAGGTCTTCCTCGTCGAGGTTGAGGTGGCGGGCCAGTTTGGTGTAGTGCTTTTTGGTGAACTCGTCGAAGTATTCGTCAATGATCCGGATGGCAATTTTGATGGCTAATTTATCCTCGTACGGCACCACATCGTCATCAAGTTTGAGTTTGTTCCGGAGTTGGAGCAGGAGGCATTCGCGCAGGTCGCGGGCGCCGATTCCGGGTGGATCGAACTGTTGGATGAGCAACATGATGTGTTCGATTTCGGCTTCGCTGGTCTGGATATTCTGGCTGAAAAGCAGGTCGTCCACCATGGCGGCAAGGTCGCGACGCAGGTAGCCGTCGTCGTCAATGGAGCCGATAATCTGCATGGCGATGGCATGCTCCCGCTCGTCTTTGAGGCGGATGAGGCCCAGTTGTTGCTCCAGATACTCGTGGAAGGTATTCTCAAAAGCGATCGGGATGGTTTTTTCCTCTTCGCTGCTGTTGTGGTCTTCGCCGCGGGTTTTGTAGGTGCCCGGGTCGTCCTCAATGAAGTCCATGAGGTAGTCGTCCAGTTCCACGTCGTCCTCCCGGATACTGGACGCCTCCTCTATGTCGGCGTAGTCGTCGGCAGTATCGCGATCCAGTTCGTCCAGTGCGTCATCGGAAGCATCGTCTTGCTCGCCCTTTGCTTCTTCCTGGGCAAAGTAGTCGGGTTCGTCGTCGCTCATTTCGGTATTGCCTTCGAGCAGGTCTGCGGTATCGTCACCTTCTTCCAGAGCCGGATTGGCTTCCAGTTCTTCCTGGATGCGTTGCTCCAGGGTAGCTGTAGGAATCTGCAGCAGTTTCATTAACTGAATCTGCTGAGGCGAGAGCTTTTGTTGCAGTTTCTGGCTTAAGGTCTGTCTGGTACCAATCAGCGCCATACGCAAGTTCGGATAAGTGTGATTAAAAGACTTCGGCGTTCGATCATATGCCCCCGAAAAATGTCGGCAAGGCGCTATATCGGTTTCGGATCAAACGGCCCTTACAAATAGGGGGCCAAAATTACCGGAAAAATCGTGTGCGTGTTTCACTGGTTCCTGTACGATGCAAAAAAAACAACGCAACGCATTGTTTGTCTTTTTTTTAAAAGTTATCCACACGCTTTTCAACCGGCAAATTTATTTTGAAAATAATCGCTTGTACAGGCACCTGGATGATCTCGCAGGGTAAAGTGTCCCAGAGGCTCACAGAGTTTGAGAGTACACCGAGTTTTTTTGTCATTCCGCAGGAATCTGTTCCCTCTTAATCGGCAAAAAACTCCGTGTCCTCCAAGTCTCTGTGAGCCTCTGTGACACTTTTTACGCTACTTTAGGAAGGCGTGTTACTGTTTCACTACTTTCAGCGTGGCGCCCTTGCCTGCAGCCAGCACGCGCACCGCATAGGTTCCGGCCGGCAGATGGTTCAGGTCAAGATCGAGCCGGTTTTCACCTTCCGGCAGGTTTTGTGCCGACTGTTGCACCGTGCGGCCAAGCAGGTCGCTCACGATCACTTGCACAGGGCCTGCTTGCGGCAGAGCAAACGCGAGTTGCACGGCGCCTGTGGTCGGATTCGGAGCTGCAACCAGGCCCAATGCGGCGGCATCAGCGGCATCGGTGCCCACCATCAAACTGCGGGAACCGATGGCAAACCAACGGCCCCAATCGTGCCCGTTAACAACTAAGAATGCAGAAGAACCGGTACCCTGAATCCGGTTAGGGGCCACAGTGCGTTGGTACAAATTCCGTACGCCGCCAGGAGTGGTGCGCTGGAAGACCACTTCGCCGTCGGCTCTGGTGTATGATGGCCAGCCCAGTTCGCCGTTGTCGTACACGAGGTAGTCCACGTCGCCGGATTGGATGTTGGCGCCCAGCACGTGGTACTGATCTTCCACCCCGTCAATGAAATCGAACGCCATGACAAACGGCGCCGTTTGGGAAAACACCGGATTTGCGACGCTGGATTTGGGCGGCAGCCCGCTGAATAGTTTGGAAATGAACGGGGTCGCGCCGGTAAAGTCGCCGTTTTCCCAGAATTTCATAAATCCGATATCCCAGTAGCTCAGGTCTTCGCCCTGTCCATTGTTCAACTCGTTGTACGCGTCGTACATGATGTATTCGCCGGAATAGTCGAATTCAAGTACATCGGCGTAACGCACTTCGCCGGTAGCCTGACCGGTGGAGTATGTCGGGTTGTAGAGGAAAAATGTACGGGAGTTGCCCAGGATATCTGCGAGGTCTTCGACATAAATCCGGTTGTCGGGGCCTACCGGGAGGGCGGCTATGAAACGCCCGTCTTTGGAAATAGCCACATTGCGCCAGACCGGGGAAATGCTGACGATGCCGGATTGCCAGTCAAAACCGGTGGACTGGCTATAGATCAGATCCACGCCCACAATATCCCCGTCGGAGGTGCAGAATACGATCTGTTGGCCGTCGTCGGATATGCTTGGGCGGCTGATCACGGTGGTTCCCACCGGAGCGGAGTACAGATTGCCCACCAGCGTGCCGTTTTCGCGGTACAGATTTACTTTGTCGCCGGCGTTGTTGGTGCATACCACCAAACCGATGCCGGGGTTCTGGTTTAGCGTGCCGAAATAGTTGCCGCCCTGGCTGCCTGCGATACCTACCGTGGTAAATGCTGTGGCGGCGGCATTGGCTACGGTTCCGCCGTACAGGTCATTGGCTGCCTGAATGACGGCAAGGCGGCAGTCCACGAATTTGCTGGATTTGACCAGATAGTCCGTGAGCGCTTTGTAGTACACTTTTTCGGCTCTTGCCCTGCCGACCGCCGGGTTGGTCGCAAACAGGTAAAATGCGCGGTTGGGGATGCCGGAGTTGATGTGTACGCCGCCGTTGTCCTGTGTGCCCTGGTACTGCTCGCTCACCTGCTTGGGTTGGGAGGGCGTGCCGTTGTTGGGAAACTGGAGGTCGCGCAGGCAGTTGTTGGTGGTTGCGCCGGGTTTCACCACGTCTTCGCCGATCTTCCAGTTCAGGGTGTCAATGCACACAGCAAATACGTCGGCAAAGGATTCGTTGAGCGCGCCGCTTTCGTACTGGTACTCCAGGTTGGCGGTTTTTTCAATGACGCCGTGGGTCAGTTCATGGCCGCCGACATCGAGACCGCGTGCGAGTTCGAAGAATGTGGCGTCGCCATTGCCGTACCACATGGCTGCGCCGTTCCAGAAGGCATTGCCCATGGAGGTGCCGTCGGATTCCGACACGTTGAACAGCGAGATGATGTTGCCGCCGTTGCCGTCAATGGAATTCCGCCCGTGCGTACCGAGGAAGTATTTGTAACTCTGGATGGCGTTCCAGTGGGTACTGACGGCGTTTTTATTGCCGAAAACCAGCGTGCCGGAGGAAACCAACGAGTACTTGAAGGTGCTCTGCACTTCGGGGGAGGTGTTTTCGGCATTGAGGGTGATAATGGCGCCGACGGGGCTGCTGGGCATTTGCGAAGCGCCGGCGTTGAACATCGGCTGGCCGGCATCTTCGAGGTAGTTGGTGACGCCGTCCATCCAGGCGCCGAAGGAGCGGTTCACGTTTTTCAGGTCGAGGCCGGAAGCCGTGACAGGGCCGGAAACAAGTGCCGGGGGCGCTGTCGGATGTGCGTGGCCTTCGCAGCGGTCGCCGCCGCCGATGGAGCAGGTGTGGTCGAAGTGGTGGATGATTTCGCCAGTGGCGGCATCTACGAAAAAGACCTTACGGTGCATCAGATCGGGGTAAATGACGACATGCCAGGCGAGACGCTCGGCGTCGAGGTGGTGCCGGTGGTGGTACACGACCAATTCGGCCTGCGTTTCTTTGCCGCCCACGAGTTGGCGATCTTCGTCGTTCCAGTCGGTTTTGACGGATCCGAGTTGCTGCACCACGCGTTGCACGGCCGTTTCAGCCGATACGGAAGGCGTCATGGAAGCCACACGCGGCGTGGGAAAGTAGCGACCGTTCAGCAGTTCGAACACGCCGTTTTTCGTGTGGGCAATCAGTTCGCCGCCGTACACGGACACGCCCTGAAACACCTGGTCGAGGCGCACGTGCCAGTTGCCCTGCTCGTCCTGTGTGCTGCTCCGCACCACAAATTCCTGGGCAGGTTGTGCGATTCCGACCGGCTGGAGGCTGGCTAAATAGTCGAGCGCGCGCGCACCGACGGGGCGCGAAGCGTCGGCATTTTGGGAAACGTCTGTACTGCCCCTAAAGAAAATGGGCAGGCCGTTTTCGCCGCGTACCGTTTCGACGGCATCGGCGGCAGGCTGCCCCGGCGCCGCCAGCGGGCCGATGGGCTGGTAGTTGGCGCGCGGCAAACCGAAGGGGTTTTCAGCCGGCGGCACCGACGATTTGCGGGGCCAGGGCTTCAGTTTGAGTTGTTCTGTTGTGGGGGCGGGCGCCTTGGGCGGCGGGGTGGTTTTGGCACTTTGTGCAGAAACAAGTTGCAGGGTGAAGGCGGCCATGAAGACCGAAAGCAGAAATTTTTTCATAAGTAACCGATTTTGGATAAATGAACTACGTGCAAACAGAGAAAATGGACTCAGGCGCTAAGGTCGGCTTTTTTCCTGTTTGGCAAAGACTCGGGCAACGGGACGAGCGGATTTTCGTTAAGTCGTGTTTTGTGTAAAACTACGACCATGCCACGCACGATCTTTTTCCTCGTTCTGCTTGCCGGCCTCTTTCAACTTGTGGCTTGTGTGCATCCCTCCCATCCTCCCTTGTGGGATTATTTTCGCCCGGTAGCCGCCGTGGACACCCTCGTCTTTGAAGTGGAACAGGAAGATGAGCATGCCGAAGCCGCCAACGACACCATCCCGAACGCTCTGTTTTTCAGCGTACTCGACTCTGCGCTTCTCAGCGAAATCAGCCATGTGGCCGACTCCGGGTCGGCGGTAGTACTGGCCCGCCGGCGTTTTCCGCTGACCGACGAGGTGGAAGCCTGTCTTGTGGACATCCGGCAGTTTTGGTTTCAACACCAGTCTTTGCTCCTGTTCGATCGCAGGAAGCAGGCGTTCACCGGTCGCGTCACTGTGGCCGAATGGTATGGCGGCGACGGCGGCCAGGACCTGACCGGCAGTTGGCTGGTGGACCACGATGGCGACGGCCACCGCGACCTCATTCGTCGCGAAATCCAGCACACCCTCCGCCCGACCGACGACGGCGAGGCGATTGACGAGACCTACGAATCGGCCGTGCTGCTGGCCTGGCGCCAAGACCGTTTTGTGGAACAACCGCTGTCGGACACCATGCTGCTGGTGAAGCGGTATCCGATCCGGTCGTATTGGTGAGGGGGGATTCCCTTCTCTCACAACGTTTTCAAATATTCCAGCACGGCCCGCCGCTCGTCGGCACTGAGCCTGTCGCCAAAGGTGTGCCCACCGTTTCCGTAGCCAGGCAGGGTGGTGTCGTAGATTTCATTTTTTTTCCGGGCGGTTTCCACCGTGTAGCGCCAGCCGAGTTTGGCGGGGTCGTAGTCGGAGTTATCGAACGAACGGCGCCAGTAGGCCGGGCGCTGCGGGCTGTTCAGGAGGTCGTCGAGGGTCGGTACCGAGCCGTTGTGGAGGTAAGGGGCGGTGGCCCACACGCCGTCGAGCGGCGGAGCGATGTAGCCGTCGGTGGGCGCCAGTTCGGCTTTGTGCGGTTCCTGCGCGTACCAACTGGCGTTGTACCAGGTGTGGTACTCGGGGTATTTTTGATACACTTCCGCCAGCAGCGGGTCGGTGCCGATGGTGGCGAGTTCGACCACTCGGTTGGGGTATGTGGACGTTTCGCCGTAGGAGCCGTGGCACTCCGAGCAGTTGTCTTCAAAAATGACTTGCCCCTTAGCCGCCAGTTGGGCATCAATCGGGAACGGGTAGCGGGGCGGTTCCAGCGTGCGGATCCAGGCGATCACGTCCACCATGTGCGCATCCACGCGACGGGCTTCGGTGCTGTCGGTCATGGTCAGCATTCCCGACGCTGCGGAGAGCCGGGCAAAATCGCCCCGACCAAGGGCGTTGTAGTACAGCGCATTTTTCTTTTTGAGCAGCCACCAGGCGGGCACATCGGTAGGCACGACCTCGGTGGGTATGGCGAACTGCGGTTCGTCGAGCCAACTCAGATCGTCGGCTTTTCGGTGTGCAGCGAGTGCGGCGAAAATCTTGTCGGCAGGATTGACGCCGCGCACGGCGGTGCGGATGTACGGCCCTACCGCTTTGTAGCCCCGGCTGAGGGGGGAGTAGGCGGCCCATTCGGCGGAGTTTTTGCCGTAACCCACCTGTAGCATAATGTCGGATGCGCGAAAGGTGCCCGACTGCTCGCGGGTGTGGTCGTAGGTGTTGTTGCCCAGCCCGACGATGAGTTGGCCGTTGAGTTTTTCGGCATGACAGGTCAGGCAAGTGGGCGCCACCACTTTTACGCCGTTGGCCGTTTCCACTACGTTGAACATGAACGGAATGCCCTGGCTGTCGCCGGTGCGCCCGAGGTCGTCGGGGCTGACGGTTTTGTTCACTTTTCGATACACCTCGATCGGGATGCCGTGCCCGACCATGTCGCCGTACAGCAGGTACCGGTAGCCGGCTTCGGGGTCGCCGGAGCGCTGGGGAGATGGCGGAATGATGGTAGTGCCGGGCATTTCAGCCGGCGGCGTTACACCGGCGGCGAGGGCGCAGAGAGTCAAGAGAAGTGCAAATGTTTTTGCCACGTGTAGTGATTTTCGGGCAAAAATAAACGGTTGTCGGTATTTCGCGCCGTAGAGTGGTGGTGTCACAGAGGTTCACGGAGGTTTAGAGGCTAACAGAGTTGGTCACGCTGAAGGAGCCTGTCCAATCGTGTAGGCCGGGTGCGGCTTCCTTTGAAGATCGGACAGGCTCCTGCGGCGTGACAAACGTGTGGTTGGGATCAGTTTTTCTTGTCTCGATGGTCTTCACGGCGGTCGCGGCGATTCTCCTTGCGGTCGCGCACGTCTTCGCGCTTGTCGCGTTTATCTTCGCGGGCATCGCGCACATCCTCGCGGGCGTCGCGCTTGTCTTCGATTTTGTCCCATTTGCCGCCGTCGTGTTTGGCGTCGCGCACGTCCTCGCGTTTGTCGCGACGGTCTTCGCGGCGGTCGCGTCGGTTTTCCTTGCGGTCGCGTACATCTTCTTTGCGGTCGCGCACGTCTTCGCGGGCGTCACGCACGTCTTCGCGTTTGTCGGCGGCGGGAGTTTGTTGGGCCTGGGCCTGCGCAGCGAAAGTGAGTGCAACGAGGAGGAACAAGAACAAGAACAGGTGCTTTTTCATAATCGTAACGAGTGTGGTTTGGTTGAAATGCGGCTTTTGACGGGGAGCGTAGATGCGGGTTTAAGGTCAGGTTGTTAAGAGAATGTCAAATCGGCAGCGCCACCTTCCCCATCAGCCGCCCCACTGGATACAGCCGGTGCGTGGGTTCGTACCAGGGCGACTTGCGGTACACCCAGTCGAGTTGTTTGGCGGCGCTGGCGGCAAACTCCGGATCGGCTTTTTGTTTTTCCTCCAGTTCGGCACGCACCGCCGGGTTTTGTTTCAAAAACTCGGCAGCCAAATCCTCGAACACATACGCCGAGAAGTACTCCTTTTGCATGAGGATCGGGTCGAAGAAGTTCCAGGCAAACCAGGAGTCGGGCGCATTCGGCTCCAGGGTTTCCACGAGGTAGCGGTTGGCGATCTGGTCGGTGAACACCACGTAGTCGCCCTTGTGAAAGGTTTGCTTGCGGGTGTGTTTTTCCAACTGCACGCTGTGGTGGTAGTAGTGCCCTTCCCAGGCATCGCGGTTTTTGAACGCGCCGATGGTGTACATTTCCACCTCTACGGTGGCGTCTTCGCGCAGGCGATGGAGCGTAACGCCGTTGTTTTCGAGGCGGGCAATTACGTTTTCCCAGGCTTGCGGGATGAGGTAGGCCGCGGGTTTGACCACCTCCACGGCGGGCACGAAGGTGTTGTAGTACGGGATGGTTTTTTCGTACGGTTCGGAGCGGTCGTACCACAGGCGCGGCAGGCCCGACACCTCGGAGGGTTTGTATTTGGCAGCATAGCCTTTGAACTTAAGTGAATCCCGCGTATTGCGGTCCATTCGCCAGTCGAGCACGAATCCGGACTTGGTGCGTGTACGCTCAAATGCTTCGGCGCGGGCCTTGCCCAGTGCGACGTGGTTTTGGTGGATAAATTCGATGGACTCCTCCATGAACGCCAGCGTACTGCGCAGGCGGTCGGCAAAGGGCTTGAGCATGTGCGTTTCGGGCATGAAGCCGATGGTGTTCCAGTAGGCCGCATAGCCGGTGGAGAAACGCCCGTGGTCGCAAAAGCCGGTGATGCCCGAGTCGGGCGTTTCGCCTGGAGTGTCCACGTAGGGGATCATTTCCCAGCCGCGTTTTTCCATGCGGGCATAGAGTTCGGGCAGCATGGTTTTTTGTAAAAAATCCCCCAGCGGAGCCTCCAGTTTGTTGTGCTGGGTGGCGATGAGGGTCATCGTGTAGGCGTAGTCGGCGCCGTTGCTGGTGTGGTTGTCAATGAAAATATCGGGCAGCCAGGTCGTGAAAATGTGGTTGAATGTGCGGGCGTTGCGCGAGTCGCACTTCACGAAATCGCGGTTGAGGTCGTAGTTGCGGGCGTTGCCGCGAAAACCGTATGCCTCGGGGCCGACCTGATTGGCCCGGCTGTTGGAACCGCGATTGAGGCAGCCGTCCACATTGTACACCGGAATCACGACGAGCACTACATGTTCGAGCGCTGCCCGGCGTTCAGGCTTGCTCAGCAGATCGCGCAGGAGCAGGATGGTGGCGTCTATGCCTTCCGGCTCGCCGGGATGGATGCCGTTGTTGATGAGCAGGATTCGCTTGCCCGAACGGCGGATTTTTTCCGGGTCAAATTCGCCGTCCGTAGACAATACCGCTACGTGCAGCGGGTGGCCGCTGTCGGTGCTGCCGACGGGCGTGAACCGGAACATGTCGGGATGGGCTGCCGCCATTTTTTCGTAGCAGGCGATGGCCTCGGCGTAGGTGAGGGTCTGGTTCGGGTTAGACTCGAAAGGGATGGAGAACATGGGTTGCATACGGTGCGTGCAGTGGGTCAGAAAAAGGAGCAGCAATGCGGGTAACAGGCGCATGGACGGGTAGTTAAACACACGGCTGGACGAGACCTTCCAGGTTTGTCAAACCTGGAAGGTCTGCACACTCGCAGACGTGGCAGTTGAGCGCCGCGAAGATAGGGCGAAACCAAACTCTTTTCCGACCTTTGTCCGCCCGCCACACAGACCGGGACGGCAGCCATGCACGCAAAAAAATCCTACGGACAACATTTTTTGAAAAACGACAGCATCGCCGGCCGCATCGCCGACAGCCTGCGGCTGGCCAAAGAAACGGGGCTGGTGCTGGAAATCGGGCCGGGCACGGGCATGCTGACCAAACACTTGCTGGCACACGGCGACGCATATGCGCTGTACGCTGTGGAAGCCGACCGCGACATGGTGGCTTACCTCCAACAGCACTACCCTCAACTGACCGAACGGCTCATCCTGCGCGATTTTCTGGACTTCGACCCGCGCGAGGCGTTCGGCGAACGCGCGTTTTGCCTGATCGGCAATTTCCCGTACAACATCAGCACGCAGATTCTTTTCAAAATGCTGGATTTCCGCCGGCAAATCCCCGAGATGGTCGGGATGTTCCAGAAGGAAGTGGCCGACCGCGTGGTGGCGCCGCCCGGCAGCAAAACCTACGGCATCACCAGCGTGCTGGTGCAGGCCCACTACGATGCCGAGCACTTGTTCAACGTGGAACCAGGCTCGTTTACCCCTCCGCCCAAGGTGCGCTCGGCAGTCATCCGGCTGACGCGAAAGGAAAACTACGAACTGGACTGCGATGAAAAACGCTTCCGGCAAATCGTCAAAACCGCGTTCAACCAGCGCCGGAAAATGCTGCGAAACACGCTCAAGCCCTTCTTCC
>JAEUUV010000143.1 GCA_016787285.1 Saprospiraceae bacterium
CCGCGCACCACATCCACCCAGGCGGCCTCGCGGGTATGCCAGTGGCGGGTATCGTTCACGGGTACGCCGTCGGTGGGCAGCACCTGCAGGCTGTTCACCACGGTGTCGGTTTCCCAGGCGCAAGGCCGCACGATGACCGGCACTACGCGGGCTTCACCGCGCTCGTGGCGTTCGATGGCTTCCCGCAGCTCAACGGCGTGGATGTAGTCGCTGTCGAAGTAGTCGCTGCTGACGAGCATCAGGATGAGGTCGGCGTTTTGGAGTTGCCGCTTGATTTCCGGTTCCCAGTGGTCGCCGGCGATGAGTTCGCGGTCGGTCCATACGCGCAACATGCCCGAGCGCTCCATGGGCAGGAGTTGCTTCTTGAGTTCGGCGCGAAACGGCTCGTCCTCGCGGGCATAGATGATGAAGACCAGGGGCGGCTGAGCGGGCATGGTGCTGGTTTGTGCGGGCAAATGTATGCGAAAAAAATTGGGGCATAAGCCATAGTTTTGCCCAATCCGAAACCTTCCAACCCGCTTTCCGATGCCACTCAACCTGCCACCTGCGCTCGAACCTTTCCGCGACCAACTGCTGGCCACGCGCCAACCGTTTATCCGCATCACCGCCCAAGCTGCGCGCAACACCTCCTGGTGGGAGAGCAAGGTGGGCGGCCTGCCGTACTTGCCCAAAGACACGCCCTTCCCGACCGCGCCCGACGGCAGTAAACTGGCGTTCCTGGCGCAAATCAACTTTGCCGACATGCCCCGGCTGGAACCGTTCCCGGAGCGGGGAATCGTGCAGTTTTACATCCACGACGACGACCTGTACGGCATGGACTTCGACGACGGCGAAAACGCCGACACCTTCCGGGTGCTTTTTTTTCCGGAACCCGTGCAGGATGAGTCGGCCCTGCAAACCGACCTTGCCCTGCGCGACGACTACGACCTGCTGCCCCACCACCCGGAGGAGTCGTACCCGCTGACGTTTGCGTTGGCTGAAGAGATCGCCCCTGTGACCGACTACCGGTTTTGGCAAACTTTCGGCACCGGCTTTTTTCAGCAATTCGGCGAACAGGAATGGGAACTCCAGGACGCCTTCGGGCGCGCCGTGCGTAGCCAGGGCCACAAGGCCGGTGGCTACGCGTTTTTCACGCAGGACGACCCCCGCCGCACCGACGACCCTATGCTCCTTCTTTTCCAACTCGACTCCGACGAAGGCATGGACCTCATGTGGGGCGACATGGGCGTAGGGCATTTTTTTATCCGGGAAAAAGACCTCCTGGCCCGGGACTTCAGCCGGGTACTGTACGACTGGGACTGCCTGTGAGCGGTTGCAAAAACATGCGTTCCACCAAATCGAGAATGTCCTCGTCCGGGGTTTTCAGAATGCCGGTAATGCCCAGTTCCTGTGCTGCTTGTATGTTGGGTTCGAGGTCGTCAATGAACACCGTTTGGCCGGGCAGCAATTCGGCATCGGCGAGCACGTACTCGTAGATGTCGCGGTCGGGTTTGCGCAAGCGGATCAGGTGCGAGTAGTACACCCCGTCGAAATAGCGGGACTGGAAATCGGACAGGCCGTGTTCGCGTGCCATGTAGTCGTCAATCCAGTTGGCGTGCAGGTCGTTGATGTTGCTGAGCAAAAACACCGGGTAATGCCCGCGCAGGCGCAGCAGCATATCGAAACGCTCGCGGGGCATTCCGATGAAAATCGAGTTCCAGGCCGCTACCACCTGTTCGGCGCTCAGGCGCT
This sequence comes from Saprospiraceae bacterium, assembly GCA_016787285.1. Taxonomy (GTDB): domain Bacteria; phylum Bacteroidota; class Bacteroidia; order Chitinophagales; family Saprospiraceae; genus M3007. Next base: position 1,732 of record JAEUUV010000143.1, read on the forward strand.
GCCCGGAAGCCCGGCACAGGGCGTCCACAAATTCCTCCGTGGACAAGCCCCCGACCTCGTACAGGCGGAACACATCGTCGGCCTGGAGTTTTTCCCGGGCAGCGGCGTAGTGGTCGCCAAGCAGGCGCCGAATTTCCCTGTCGGTGGCGCCGAGATCGAGGTCGAACAGGACGTTTCCAAAATCGAAGATGATGTTTTGCATGGTGCGTGTTTTTTGAAGCCGCGAAGATGGCTTCCGCTTGCGAGTAAATGGCAACGCGGAGTACGCGGATTTTTCGGATGGCCACAGATTTTTACTGCCGAGCGCGGCAATAATGGCAACGCGGAGTACACGGATTTCGCGGGTGCCCGCGGATTTTTCGAGCGTGATAACAATGGGAACGCAGATGACACAGATCAAACGGATTTATACGGATTTAAAAAATCTGTGGGCCTCCGCAAAATCCGTGTACTCCGCGTTGCCATTGTTGTCGCGCTGGGCAGTACCCCGCCAGCACCTGCCAGTAGCGTTGCACCTGCGCTTCCAGTTCCGGAGATTGATGCTGCCGCAATTCGATCAGCGCTACTTTCAGGCGCACATTAGCGCGATAGGCTTTGAAAAAACGGAACAACTCCGCGTCTTCCGGTTGGGGCATCACCTCCCTGATTTGGCGGTAGGCCTGCAAAAACGCCTCCGCCAGTTCAGCATGCCCACGGGCCTCGAGGTCCATGCACAGGAATGCCAGTTCGTTCAGGATGTCGTTTTGCCGGAAATGCGCGTTGAACTCGATGCAGTCGAACACCACAGGGCCGTCGTCAAGCAGCATGATGTTGCGGGCGTGCAGGTCGCCGTGGCCGTCCACCCAGAAACCCTTTCGGGCGCGCTCCTGGAGCCGTGGTTCGTGCTGCTCCAGAAATTCGGGGATGCTGCTGCGCCAGCGCTGGAGGGTGTCCGTGGCCACAGGCCCGAGGTGCCGGGCAATGTCGTCGCCGAACCGGTACAACTCGGCGAAGTCGGCCCAATAGGTTGCGGGGTGGCATTCGGGCGGATTTTCCAGCACCGCCACGCGATGAAACGGCGCGAGTACGGCGGCAAGTTCTTTCATTTGCCCGATTGTCACCTCCCCGGCAGCAAGCAGGATGTCCATCTGGCGGCGGTTGTCCATGCGGCGCATTTGCACGGCATAGTCCTGTGGCACGTTTTCGGTAGCGCCGATCACGAGCCGGTCGTTTGATTCGGCAATCGGCAACACGCCGAGGTACAGATCGGGCGCCAGACGGCGGTTGAGGCGCAATTCCTCCTCGCAGTAGAACCGGCGTTTTTCGAGGGTGCCGAAGTCGAGGAAACCGAAGGTCACCGGTTTTTTGATTTTAAAGGCAAAATCGGGGGTGAGGATGACCCAGGAAATGTGTGTTTCCACGAGTTCTGCCGGGGTTTTGGTTCCGGGAAATGCTCCGTCGGCGCAAATAGCCCGAATCTGGTCAGTGGTCATGGTGCTGCAAGGTGTAATGGTGCAAGGTTTCCGCCAGGGATTCCACCGGCTCGTCGGTATCGGTCCAAAGTTCGAGGTGCGGCTCCGTCCAGGGTTCGTATTGGTCCCGGATTTTTTCATAAACCGAAAAATCAGCCTCGCTGTCGGGGCGAGGCGTTAGCAGGCGGCGCCGAATGGTGTCTTCTCCGGCGCGTACTTCCACCCGAAACACCGGCACCCTGAGTGCCTGCGCAACCGCCTCGAACGGCGCGCGAATTTCCCGAAGGAAAAACGTACTGTCCACCACCGCCGTGTCGCCGCCGGCCAGCAACTCCCGCGTACGCTCAAGCATGGCCGCGTACACCTGCTCCTTGTCGCCGGGCTGATAATGGCCAAGCAAACCAAGTTCGGCACGTATCAGGTCACTGCTGATACGCGTACCGCCGTACCGCGCCGTGTACACGCGGGCGAGGGTGCTTTTGCCGGAACCGGGCAAGCCGGAAAGGAGGAGGAGCATGGGATTGATTCGATTGGTTCGATTG
>JAEUUV010000179.1 GCA_016787285.1 Saprospiraceae bacterium
TACAACGAATACGTCGAAGACCTCAAGCAGCGCGGCGAATACGACCTGGAGGTGGAATACCTGCCTCTGGAGGCCGAAACCGAGGAGCAATTCCTGCTGGAAGAAGGCAGCGGCCGACCTACGCCATTCGGCCAACCGGCGGTTTTGGAACAAGTGCAGGCCCGTGTGTTGAAACGCCCGATGAAATGGAGCGAGGTGCAGGCTCTTATGGAAAAAGCGTTGCAAAGCGCTTCGCCGGAGGAGTTTCAAAAACGATTCCGCAAAGAATATGAAGCAGGCCGCCAGGAACTGCGCGCTGCCAAATCCGCTGAGCGCAACGCCAAATTGCACAAAGTCGAAGAGGAAATCCGCGAACTGGAAACCCTACGTACCACCGGCAAATCCAAAGACCCGGAAAAACTGGAAAAGGGGCTGGAAAAAGCGGAAAAACAACTCGCCGAACTCAAGGAAAAAATGGCCGCTGAGGAAACCAAACTCACGGCCGAGACGAACAACGGTCTTCGCATCCTAGATTTTTTCAAAGTGGGCCGTCCCTTTCAGTTTCGCATCGAGCAGGCCGGAACGGCGCGGGAGTTGAACGGCGTGGTGACGGGTTTGTATTTTCTCAAACCCGCCGGCGATCCCACGCGCTTCAACCCGGCCAACGTGCGCATCACGGCCGCGATCTACGGTCCGGAGCGAGCCTGGACGCTCAAGTTCAACAGTCCGGAAGTGTTCACTGCGATGGGCATGAGCACCCACAACCAGGAGGTGTTTTTGCAGGATTTGCTGTACAACTGGAACCGCCACGATAGTGCCGGCAACAAACGGGAGGAGCAGTTTATCGCTACGGGCAATATGCTGTTGTCCGCCAAAAATGTGTTTTTGCAAGGCGCCGGCGGTAAACTCATCAAATACAGCACCTTCGAGGGCGGTATTCGCTCGGGCATCCTGGTGCAAAAAGAGGTGGATCACAAGGGCCGCGAGCAGAAATCGGAACCCAAAACCCGCCGCTCGGTACGCGCCCTGGCCGATGAACTGGCGCAGACCCGTCCGGGCTACCAGCAATACCGCTACGTCGAGGGCACGGCCCTGAACAACGCCATCGCCTTCGTGCGCACCCGCGAGGAAATGTACCGGGTGACCATGCCGAAAACGACGGCCTTCAAACCCTACTATGGCGACAAAGACCTGGTTAAGTTGCTTTTCCAGGACACCTACGACCGCAGCAGGGGCCTGCCCAAGGCCTTCGTCAGTTATCCACCCAACCTGCTGGCGGGGTACCTCCACCGCGACGACCTGCAAACCTTCCTGGACATCCTGGCCGACAAATACCAGATGACCTACTTAGCCGAAGCGCAGCAATTCGCGGGCCTCCTCAACCTCGACCAGCCCATCCCCGACCGCGAGCCATCCGAGATGGAACAAATGCTCGTCGTCCTCGAACAACTCAACCTCGAAACCGCCCCATAACCGCCATGACCTACCAACTCCAAAACCTGACTCCGCCGCAAATCGCCCGACTGGACGAGGTGCCCATCGCCCGGCAGGAGCAGATCATTGACCAAACCGGCGAGCCGCTGCGCCTGGTGACTTCCTATTATTTGGTCAAAAACGCCTCGGCCAACTTCACTGTGCCGCATGAAACCGCCGAAAATCTGGATGCGGCCATTTATGCCTTGCTGACCCGGAAAGGCTTTTTGAACGGAACCATGCAAGTGGCCAAACCGGAACCGGTCAATCAAGAACCGGCGCAGGCCAAAATGGATTTGTCCGAGCCGGCCCGACCGGTGGCTGCTAAATCTGCAACACCTAAACCGGCTGAGCGGCCAAAGTCTTTTTCTTTCAACAACAACCCGTTAGCCAAAAAATTCATGCCCCTGCACCAACAGCGGGTGGTCAATGGGTTCAACGAAGAACGCGAGGCCATCGTTGGTGAGGTGGAAAAAATGCTCTCCGCCATTCCGAAGTTCCGCTCGCAGTCGAAAAAGCCGTTGATGGAGCAAACCGTTTACGCCCACTATTTCTACGGTCAAAGCGACTGGTTTATCCTGGAGTACGATGGCAGCGAGGACCAGTTTTTCGGCTATGCGATCCTGAATGGCGACAGTCAAATGTCCGAATCCGGCTTCATCGGCCGGCAGGAGATCACCGAAAACGGGCGGGTGGAACTGGGTTTTCATTGGAAACCGGTTCCGCTGGGCGAGGCGCTGCACAATGCCGATCCGGACTTCTTCAAAGCGCCCAAGAAAAAAGAGGCACTGGAATCGACCACCGAAGAAGTGATTGGCGTTGGATTCGATCAAAAAAGCCAGTACACTTTGGCGGCTTGGAACAAGGCGCTGCCGGTTATGGAATGGCTGGTGCGCAACACGCCTTTCGTTGTCCCGCACGATTTTGGCCCCGGTAAAGGCAAGTACAAAACGACCCGCAATGTGTCGAATTCGTACCTCGCCGATTTATACGACCGAAAAATCGAGGTGCCCGACCCCAAATTCAAAAAGGGCGATATGGCTCAGTACAAAGACATGTCCGTTCAAATCCTGGATGAGGGCACTTTCGACATCGTGGCCCGGCACTGGGTTTACCTGGTTCAAGCCTACCAATGGGCCGATCCGGACAACGTGAGTGAAAAGAGCCTGACCCCCATCGAGCACACGGATTGGAACGGCTTCACAGAAGGGCAATCCTACCGGCATAGCAACGGCAAAATTTACCAATTCGAGGGCCTGATTGAGCTGGGTGAAAGGCAAAAATTAGCCACCTGGAAATTGGACGGCAAACGCGTTGGCGCGCCGATCCCGAATTTGCCCGGTTACTTCAAAACGGAAAGTAACGCCGTCGAAGCGCCACTGGTGGTGGATAACTCGAAGCGCCTGCGGCTCGCCCAGGCCAAAGCCAAGGCCCAAGCCGCCCGCATCCGAATCCTCAAACTCAAATCTCAAAAAGCAGCCTGACCATGTATAAAATAGCCCAACTGACCGATGCACAAATCGCCAAACTCCAACCCGATCTGCGCCGGGAAATCGAATCCCTGAAATCCGACAGCGACAACTTCGATCCGGAGTTGTACGAGGTGTTTGCAGAAAACGACAAAGACCTGCACGAACTGGTCAAAGGCGAATTGGCTGGCGAGCAGCCTGTTGTAACATCTGCCGCCGAGCCGGTAGCCCCCCTGAAACGCGGCCCGAAGACAAAAGAAAAACGCGCTAAAAAACAAGCCGACGCTTACTTTGAAACTGTCAGCATAGACGGCACACAGTACCTCGTCGGCGCCGACCCGCATGGGAATGTCCAATACGGTCTGGACAAAAACGGCCGGCTGCTCCAGATCGGCGACGCCGTGGAAGCCACCATCAAAGGCCAAAAAATACGCGGTATCATCGCCAGCCTCAAAGCTCGCAAAGGCGGCGGGCACCTGGTGCGCTACACCGATGCTGCCGGCAATAAAAAGACCGCAATGTTGCAACCTTCGGCCATTGCCAAAACGACCGCGACTCAGCCAGTCGCTGGCAAAGAAACCCCGGTAGCGCAGTACAAAATGCGGCTACCCAAGGGCCTGGTCAAAAAAGCCGAAATCGCCCGCCGTACCGATTGCGATGAAAACGAAGCCATCCTGGTGACGCCCACGGAAAAAGTGGAAATCGCCGCACCCACCGTCGCCGATCCGGCCAAAGGCGATAAAATCCTGGCCCATCCGGATGGTACCCCAATGACCGTCATCGAGGGCAAAGCCGTGAACCAGCACTTCGAAGTGGAAGGCAAAGCCGGCGTCGAAACCCGGAAGGACGGCACCGTCACCTTCGATGTCGCCGGCGACGAAACACCTGAAACGGCCGCGCAACCCAAGCCGGCAGACGACGAGACGAAATACCGCGCGGTCAAGGCAAAGAAACCCACATCCAAATGCGAATTCACCCTCGAAAAAGCCAAATCGCCGGCCCTGATGACCTTCCTGGAAGGTATGCGCCTACGCTGGCACGACGGCGAATCGAAGGACAAGATCATTGGTGTGTACTACCTGAAAAACGAAAACAAAGTCCTGCTCAAAGTGAAAGTGTACGATTGGATGGACCTGTTTGCCGACATCCGCTTCTACACCGTCTGCCCCGAAAGCGGGCGCCTGACCAAGGCTGAAAAGCCGGGCAAAGGAGCATCCTCAGTGTTGTTGAGCAAAGTCGCCATGACTGAGTTTTACCGCCACCCCTTCGGGCAATCCTGCAAACGGGTGAGCAAGGCGCTCTATGTCGAGTGTTACCGCAACGGCGCCTGTTCCACCGAAAAGCAAAAACGGCTGTACCAGATTTTTGCCACGAAGTGTATCCGGCAGGAAAAGGCGCACAGCCGGGAGTATCTGAAATGGGCGCACCAGCAGACGGCGCAGCGCTGGGAGGGGTACGAGGGGCCAAAGACGTATGCGCAGGTTTTTAAGGACACGTTGGCGATGATCCGGAATGGAAAACGCTGAAAACCATGTGATTTTATTTCGCACAGACGTTACGCAGAAGGGTTTCGCAGACGTACACAGAAATTTTCCACATCGAAATCTTATGAAATTTCTGTGTACGTCTGCGAAACCCTTCTGCGTAACGTCTGTGCGAAACCCCCAAAAACCATCCCATGTCCCAACTCACCCAGTCGTTTTTCGAGAAAATCCTTGCTGCCGAGGGCGGGTACCAAAACCAGTCTGCCGACAAGGGGAATTTTAACCGCTGCGGCGTAAATGCCGGCACCAAATACGGCATCACGCCCAACGCCTGGCAGGAGTATTCGGGTGAGCAGTGTCCCGGCGCGGAAACCATGAAAAACCTTACCAAAGTGCAAGCCTGGGCTTTCATGGACTGGTGGGGCAATCGCTGGCGGATATGGGAAATATACGACCAGAACTTTGCCGAATTGGTGTTCAATGCCTTTTACGGTAATCCTTCCGCCGCTGCCAAAACCTTGCAACTTACCCTGAACCAGCGCGGCTACGTGCTGGCGCCGGACGGCATTATGGGAAGCAAAACCCTGGCGACCGTCAATGTCGAAACCGCCAAAGACAAAACCGGGCTTTACAACGCCTACCGTAACGCCTGGCTTTCTTACCTCCAATCGCTCGGCAACACCCAATACACCGCTGGCTGGACAAACCGGATGAATACCTTTTTCCCGCCCTTGCCTGGTGCTGATACACCCGCAGCACCCCAGCCTCAACCTAACTACCAGGTCGAACTCTGGCAGCGCCGGTTTTCCGGTATGTTCAAAAGCAGCGACGATGCAATCTGGGTATGGACGGCCTTGGCTATACTTTTTGGCCTGATAGCTATAATTTATTACCGCCTCAAAACCCTCCATTTATGACGCCCAAAACCAAATACGCTTTCCTGGCCATATCGCTTTTTCTGGGTCTATCCGGCCTGACTTGGTGGATCTACCGCCGTTTCCTCCGCGACGGCATCGGACCCACCGGACAGTGGGACGACGAAGGCGGCACCACGGAGCAGCCGCATACGGTAGCAGGATCGGAACTCAACTATGAGCAATCGCCCATCGTTATGAGCCACTTTGACATCTGGGAATTTGACTCGCCGGACCAGCCCGGCAGTGGCGTTTACATGAAAATCAAGTTCCTCGAAATGCTCGATTCTGTGCGAGAGCAGGCTGGTATTCCGTTTCGGGTCAATTCCGGCTACCGGACAAGCGACCACAATACGGCCGTCGGCGGTGTGCTGGATTCCGCGCATACGCGGGGCTGGGCGGCGGATATAGCGGCACGGACACTGGAGCAGAAGATCAGGATTGTGCAGGCGGCCAGGTCGGTTGGGTTTAACCGGTTTGGGATTTATGAGACGTTTATTCATTTGGATTGCGATCCGGGGAAGCGGGGGGATGTGGCTTGGAATGGGAAGGGTTATGCGGTGGGGCGGGGTGGGAATTTTTCTTCGTTTCCGTTCGATCCGTTTGCGGTGTAAGGTCGCGTTAAATATCTTGGGTGACCCGCAGGCTGGTTTTACCTTCCGTTATTTCGTGCTCGCTTTTGCCCAGCAACCGCAACAATCCCACCACCAAATACACCGGCGTCTGCAACAAAAACCAGGATTTCCGGGCGCTTTTGCCTGAATCGAAGCCCGTGTGCTCCGCCACCCGCTCCCAGGAAAGTCCGTCCGGCAAACGGTAGCGCTCGGTCGTACCCTCCTTAAAAACGGAAACCCGCAAGGCATCCATCAGCGTATCTGCCTGGGCCATCGTGCTGGCCTTTACTTCGATTTTAAGCCGGAACGGCTTGGTAAGTGCGATGACCGGCGTCTTGCAGAGGATCATCAGCTTTATGGTGTCCTCGAAACTCATCCGGTCTTTTACCAGCAGGCGGGCGATACTGGATTTGTTGGCGTAATTCAAAGGGCCGGCCGCGTCTTCGTAGGAGACGCCGGTACGGGACATTTCGGCGCGGAGTTGGGTTTGGAGAGCGGAGACTAAGGAGGTAAGTTTTTCCATGCGTATGTTTTCAGGTGCAAAAAAGCCGGAACATGAAAGATACCTGCTTTGCGCAGTAAAATTATGCGGGTTTTGGCAACGAATGTGCAACATACTGATAATTTTTTGACAAAGGCCAATATCAAGCCGCCGGGCGAGGTTCATCTATTTCCATTACCTTTGCGCCATGTCTTGGTTCGCCCGCGCATTTGCCCTGTATTTGTTTGTTCTTGGTTGCCTGCCGTGTGCAGACTTCGAACATGACAGGCATTTGCAGCAACCGGCATTCAAAGCGGCCGATTCGCGAGCCATTGGACACCACCATGCCTGCGCCGACCCTTGCTCCCCGCTTTGTAGTTGCGCATGTTGTGGTTGTGTAACCATCTCCGTCAAAGCGCCGTTATTCGAATTGCCTTCGCCAACACCATTGGTTGAAAATTTGCAAAGAGGTTTCTTTTATCAAGCGCCTCTTTCCGCCGCACACCTTGCCGCGCTGTTCCGTCCTCCGATAAACAAGTTGGGTTAAGTTTTTCACGCTGACCGGTCTGTCCAGGCTTTCCTCATTCGGTATGATGCCGGGTGCGGACGCCGGTATTTTTCTATTCATCAACCCAACCGTCTCCATGTTAGACAGAATCATCCATTTTTCCATTCACAATAAACTCATCATCGGGCTTTTCACACTGGCACTGGTAATATGGGGCACGATTTCATTCATCCGCCTCCCCTTGGATGCCGTACCCGACATCACCAACAACCAGGTGCAAGTGATCACACAAGCCTCTACATTGGGCGCGCAGGAAGTAGAGCAGTTTATCACAGCGCCGATTGAACTGACCCTGGCGAATATTCCCAAAGTTGTGGAGCGCCGTTCTATTTCCCGTTCCGGTTTATCGGTGATCACGGTCGTTTTCAAAGACGATGCCGATATTTACTGGGCGCGCCAACAAGTGTCAGAGGCCCTGAAAGAGGCCGAAGAAGCTATCCCCGCCGGGCTGGCAAGGCCATTCCTGGCGCCTATAACCACGGGATTGGGCGAAATTTACCACTACACCATTCACCCGAAAAAGGGTTTTGAAGACAAATACACGGCTACCGACCTGCGCACCTTGCAGGATTGGGTGGTCAAGCGCCAGCTCGCCGGGACGCCCGGCGTGGCCGAGGTGAGCGGTTGGGGCGGATTTGTAAAACAATATGAGCTCGCCGTGGATCCCGACAAACTCAACGCGCTGAATCTCACCATGCCCGACGTGTTCGAAGCGTTGGAACGGAATAATGAAAACACGGGCGGCTCGTATATCGAAAAGGGCAGCAACCTCTATTTCATCCGGGGCATCGGCCTGGTGAAGACCTTGCAGGACATCGAGCGCATCGTCGTCACTACCCGCAGCGGCATTCCGGTGCTGGTACGCGACGTGGGCACGGTGCAATTCGGCAGCGTTAACCGGCTCGGCGCCGTCACGCGCAACGGCGAAGGGGAAGTGGTCGCCGGCATCACGCTCATGCTCAAAGGAGACAACTTCGTGGAGGTAAGCCGCCGGGTGAAAGAACGGATCGCCATCGTTCAGCAATCCTTGCCCGAAGGCGTGGTGATCGAGCCTTTTATCGACCGCACGGAATTGGTCGGGCGCACCATCGGCACGGTGGAGAAAAACCTCCTGGAAGGCGGGCTTATCGTGGTATTTATTTTGGTATTGCTGCTCGGCAACCTGCGCGCTGGCCTGGTAGCAGCCTCGGTGATTCCGTTGGCCATGCTGTTCGCATTCAGCATGATGAACCTTTTCGGCGTATCCGGCAACCTGATGTCGCTCGGCGCCATAGACTTCGGTTTGCTGGTGGACGGCACGGTTATTATCGTGGAGGCCATCGTGCATCGCATCACCGGCAGCCATTTGTTCCCCGGAGTCGCGCGGCTGACCCAGCGGCAAATGGACAAAGAGGTTTATTCGGCCGCGTCCAAAATCAGAAACAGCGCAGCGTTCGGGGAAATCATCATCCTCATCGTTTATCTTCCGATTCTTTCGCTGGTCGGTATCGAAGGCAAAATGTTCCAACCGATGGCCCAAACGGTCGGTTTTGCCATATTGGGCGCCTTCATCCTTTCGCTGACGTGGGTACCGATGGCTGCCGCCTTGTTTTTGAGTAAGGAAACGACGCATAAAGCCAACGTGTCGGATCGCATCATGGCATTTTTCCAAAAGCTTTACGGACCGGCCCTGGAAAGTGTTTTGCATTGGAAAAAATTGACCGTCGGTATTTCCGCGCTCTTGTTCGCGCTGGCGCTGTGGGGATTTTCGCGCATGGGCGGCGAGTTTATCCCCACGCTGGAAGAAGGCGATATGACGGTGGAGTTCAGTATGATGCAAGGCACATCGCTGACACAAATGGTAGAGAGCACCACCAAGGCCGAAGAAATTTTGATAAAAAACTTCCCGGAAGTGAAGCAGGTGGTGAGCCGCATCGGCTCGGCGGAAATTCCTACCGATCCGATGCCCGTGGAACGCGCGGATATCATGGTGGCCATGAAGCCGAAAGAGACCTGGCGGGAAGAAGTATGCGACCGGGAAGAAATGCAGGAAGCAATGGAAGAGGCGCTTTCAGTGCTTCCGGGCGTGAATATCGAACTGACGCAACCGATGCAAATGCGTTTCAACGAACTCATGACCGGTATCCGGCAGGATGTGGCCATCAAAATCTTCGGCGACGACCTCGACGTGCTGGCCGACCAGGCCGCCGAAGTCGCCCGGCTCATCGCGCCGGTAGAAGGCGTGACCGAGCCGACGCTGGAAAAAGTGCGCGGCCTGCCGCAAGTACAGGTCACGTATGACCGGGATCGCCTGGCTCAATTCGGGCTGAACGTGGCCGACATCAATATGATTGTCAAAACCGCTTATGCAGGGAGTACAGCCGGTGTGGTGTACGAAGGCGAAAAACGATTCGACCTGGTGGTCCGACTCGAACGCGGCCTGCGCACTGACCTGGCCAACCTTGAAAACCTGTATATCCCCACGCCCGACGGTCAGAAAGTACCGCTCAGCCAGGTAGCCGCCATCGAATACAAGGAAGCCCCCGCACAGGTAAGCCGCGAGAGCGGCCAGCGACGTATATTCGTGGGGTTCAACGTGCGCGGGCGCGACGTGGAAAGCGTGGTGGAAGAAATCGAAGGCATTTTGCAAAAAAACTTCCGATTGCCGAGCGGTTATTACTACACTTTTGGCGGCCAGTTTCAAAACCTGCGCGAAGCGAAGGAGCGGCTTTCCGTGGCCGTTCCGGTGGCGTTGGCCCTGATTTTTGCCTTGTTGTTTTTCACGTTCCGGTCCGTCAGTCAGGCCTTTTTGATTTTCACCGCCGTGCCGCTGTCGGCCATCGGCGGCGTAGCGGCGCTGGCGGTCCGGGGTATGCCGTTTTCGATTTCGGCAGGCGTGGGTTTTATCGCGCTTTTCGGCGTGGCGGTATTGAACGGCATTGTCCTGATCGGTTATTTTAACCAACTGAAATCGGAAGGCGTGACCGACGTGTTCGAAAGAGTGCGGCAAGGCACCCGCGTTCGGCTTCGTCCGGTTATCATGACGGCGGCGGTGGCGTCGCTGGGCTTTTTGCCGATGGCCTTGTCCACCGGCGACGGAGCGGAAGTGCAGCGCCCGCTGGCGACGGTAGTCATCGGAGGGCTTATTTCGGCCACGCTGCTCACGCTGCTCGTGCTGCCGTGCCTGTACGTTTATTTCGAAAAATGGTTCGGCAAAGGAATGAAGCCGGTAGTGGCGTCGCTTGCCATTCTTGCCCTGGCGCTTTTCCCAAAACCAGGAACGGCTCAAACGGCGCTGACCTTAGATGAAGCCGTTGCCCGGGCAAAATCCAGCAACCTGCAAATTAAAACCGGGACCTACCAGGTTCAACTGCAACAAACGTTGCGCGGCGCGACATACGACATGCCGAAAACGAATTTCAGCGCGCAACTGGGGCAGTACAATTCCAGGCAATTCGACCAGGGCTTCGGCGTCGTGCAGGAAATTCCCAATCCGCGTAACCGGAAAGCCGGTTTGGCGCTTGCCAACACCAATATCCGCGTTGCCGAACTCGCGCTGACCGTCACGACCAACGACCTGACCTACGAGGTGCGCTCGGCCTGGTATGAACTGGTTTATTTGTTTGAAAAACGGCGGCTTTTGCAAAGCCAGGATACGCTTTTGACGGGATTTGTCAAAGCGGCGGACGCCCGTGTGCGCACCGGGGAAACGAACAGCCTGGAAAAAGCAACCGCCGAAGCGCAACTGGGGGAAATCCGCAACCAATTGGCCCAGGTTACTGCCGACATTCAAATCGCCCAAGTACTGTTGCAAACGCTGCTCAACGCCGCTCAACCGGTGGGCATTCCACCCGATGCCCGCTTAGACAAAAGGACTTTGCCAGATTTCGCGACCGGCGCGTCCGACAACCCCGCCCTGGCCTGGTTTCGCCAGCAAGTTGCGCTTAGCCAGGCTTCGACCGGTGTGGAAAAAGCGCGGTTGACGCCGGATTTCAGCATCGGCTATCTCAACCAGTCGCTTAATTCTGTCGAACCAGGCGCCGATCCCCGCTACACGTCGGGCGACCGCTTTCACGTCATGCAGGTCGGCATCGCCATCCCCATTTTTCGCAAAGCGCAAAAGAATCGCGTCGCGGCGACAAGGATCGCGGAGCAAATCGCGCAGACCAACCTGGAAGCGCGGACGATCCAACTCGAAGGACAGTACCGGCAAGCCCTCCAGGAATACGAAAAACAGCGCGTTTCGTTGGACTACTACGAAAAAACCGCGCTGCCTACCGCCGACCTGTTGCTGAACAACGCCCAAAAAGCATTCCGTGCCGGCGACGTTGGCTACCTCGAATATGCCCAGGCGCTCGGCCGCGCCAACGACATCCGGCTCGGCTACCTGGACGCGCTCGGCGCGTTCAATCGGGCGGTCATCGACATCGAATGGCTGGCCGGGAAATAATCCGCCGGCGAGTTTGCTTTTCACCTTTTCAACATCATCTAAAAATAAAAGACAATGAAATTTCTGCATCATATCTTCTTCGCCATGACGCTCGGCGCCATCCTGCTGTCGGCAGGCTGCGGGGGCAAAAAAGCCGAACCCGGGGTCGGATCGGAAGAAAACGAACACCATGAAGGCGAAGAGCAAGAAGTGGCGCTGACAAGCGACCAGTACAAGATAGCGGGTATCGAAACCGGTAAGGTGGAGACCCGACCGCTTTCCGGCACGGTGAAGGTGAACGGCGTGTTGGATGTGCCGCCGCAAAACCTCGTGAGCATCAGCGCGCCCGCGCCGGGTTTTTTGAAAAAATCGGATTTGTTGCAGGGTACGCGCGTCCGCAAAGGCGAAGTCATCGCGGTGTTGCGCAACCCGGAATTCATCACCGAACAGCAGGCTTACCTCGAAACCAGGCAAGAACTCGCGGCCGCGCGCGGCCAGTTGGAGTATGCCGAGGCCGAGTACAAACGCCAGGAAGAACTCGCCCGCGAGAACGTGAATGCCGGCAAAACCTTGCAAGCGGCCAAAGCCGAGTACACCACGCTGAAGGCCAGGGTTGCCGGCCTGGAAGCCAAAACGGGTGGCCAACGGGCGCGGCTCAAATTGCTGGGCATCGACCCGGACCGCCTTTCGCCCGATAATTTTCAGAGCGAAATCAGCCTTTACGCTCCCGCCAACGGCTATGTGACGGAAGTAAACGTGAATGCGGGCAAGTACGTGGGAAACACGGAAGTCATGTTCAAAATAGCCGACACGGAACACCTTCACGCCGAGCTAACGGTGTTTGAAAAGGACATTCTCAAACTCAAAGTCGGGCAGAAAGTACGGTTCACGCTCGCCAATGAAACACGGGAGCGAACGGCGACCATTTACCTTTTCGGGCGCGAAATAAGTCCCGACCGCAGCATCCGGGTACACTGCCATTTAGACAAAGAGGATACCGATCTGCTGCCCGGAATGTACTTCAAAGCCTCGGTCGAAACGGGCGCTTCTCCCGTGCCGGCCTTGCCCGAGGCAGCGCTCGTGAGCAGCGAGGGCAAAGACTACATTTTCATAGAAGAAGTGGAGGGAGCGCCTAAATCCGAAGCCCATGAGCACGGAAAGGGCAAAGCCGACCACGAGGCCGAGAAAAAAGAACACGACCACGCCGAAGGCGAAAAAGAATCGCATGGAGAGCGTCACTTCCGAATGGTGGAAGTGAAACGCGGCGTGGCCGACGGCGGCTGGGTGGAAGTGTTATTGCCGGAAGGCTTCAATTTGGCGAACAGCAGGGTCGTGGTGAAGGGCGCTTTTTACCTCCTGTCCGCCTCCAAAGCGGCGGCCCAGGGAGAAGAAGGACATGCACACTGAGCAAAATAGTTTTTCATCCAACGTTCTACACATTCGGCAGCCCTTTCGAGAAGAATTGTTTCTTCCTCTTCGGGTTCTTTTTCGAGGGGGCTGCTTTTTTCAAAAGTCCACAGTCTATTATCTCACTTTAAAATTTTTTTATCATGAAAAAAATTATCTATCTGTTCCTGATCGTATTGCTCACAAATACAGGTAATCTGACGGCACAGCCAAACATCGTCGTCAGTCCCGACAGCCTGTATGCTTCGTTGCCTGCAACCGAGTTTGAAATAGACCTGCTTGCACAAATTTCCAATTTTACCGGCGGCACGATACTGATTCGCTGGACACGTGTCATCGAACAAAAACCACAAGAGTGGACGGTCAACTTTTGTGATAAAAACCTGTGCTATTTGGAGGTTGTTTCAACCAGAACATTTGACATGAATAATGGAGAGAGCGGTATGCTGAAACCAATTTTTTATCCAAATGAGGTGCCGGGAACAGGCGTGTTGCGACTCTATTTACAATCTGAAACTCCGGGCGTTACCTGGGCGGACACCATTGTGTATGTGGCTGTTGCTACCGGCGTTTCAGGCACCGTCAATATCGAGCAAGTGACGAATGTCTCGGTATTTCCTAATCCCGCCAACGACATGCTGAACGTAGTAACCGCCGATACAAACCTGCGAGGGCAATGGCGCATTATGGACGCGGCGGGCAAGGTTTGGAACCGCTCGGACTCGGCTAATTCGCCAATTGCCGGTCAAATTCCTGTTGCAAACCTTCCCGTAGGCTTTTATTTATTGGATGTACTCAACTCCGACGGGCGGCATATTGGGGCCAAACGTTTCGGGGTACAGCGATGAAGGTTATTAGTTTTAAACATTACAAATCATGCACTTAAAAATATCTGCTGTTTGGACAACGGCACTTTTCTTTATTGCCTTCCTCATGCTCGCCACCAACGCATGTAAAAAAGACGCTAAGTTGGATTATAGTAAAGTAACGGGCACCACATTCACCAGCAACGACGGCACCATGCAGGCGCTCCTGCAAAATAAATGCGGCAGCGTCACTTGCCACGGCGCAGGCGGAGACGGTGCCCAGCATTGGAAATATTACGCCGAATACGACAGTCTGACCCCGCATTTCGAGCACATGTACGAGGCAGTCGTCATCCAAAAAGAGATGCCGAAAGCCGGCGCGCCGCAACTGACGCAGGAAGAACTGGATGCTTTCGAGTGTTGGGAGCAAGCCGGTTTCTCGGAGTAAACGAGTAGTTTTTTAACATCCGGCAGCCCGCCCGGAAAGCGAGAGTTGTTTTTCGTGCGGCTGCTTCAAATCGTAGCGTAATATGACAAAATTTAAAAGCGCATCCGGCTGGCTGGTCTCGGGACTTTTGGCCCTTCTCGCGCCGTTCATTTGTTGCATAGGTCCAATACTGGCACTGGTTTTCGGGGCGGGTGCCGCCACTTCAGCCACTGCGTTCACGGAGCGGTATCGCTGGCTGTTTTTTGGGCTGGCAGCAGTATCGTTTGGGTACGTCGGTTGGAAACTATTTTATCCAAAAAGGTCAAAAATCAGACAGCCGATCCTTCAATCCGTACTCACCTGTCCCCAGTGTGGGCATCAAAAAATGGAAACCATGCCCAGCGATGCCTGCCAATTTTTTTATGACTGCGAAAACTGCAAAACACTGCTAAAACCCAAGTCGGGCGACTGTTGCGTATTTTGCTCTTACGGAACCGTCAAATGCCCGCCGGTTCAGACAGGTGACAAAAATTGTTGTTGAAAATGGAAAAAACTTCCCACGTCCACACATACGATGCGCAAGGCCGTCAACTCTGCTGCACGCTCGAAGAGAAAATCGAGGCAAAAACCGCCACGCCGCTCCATACCGACGATGACGGGCACGACCATGACCACGAAGGTGGCTTTGCGCACAGTCCCTGGCGCGAATATCTTCCTGCCATAGCCGGTTTTGCACTGTTACTCGTCGGCATCGCGCTGGATGAGTACGTCCAGCCGGGGTTTTTCAAAGGCTGGGTACGCTTAGTTTGGTACCTGGCAGCCTACCTCCCCGTCGGTTTGCCCGTGCTGAAGGAAGCCTTGCAGGCTATCGGCAAAGGCGAGTTTTTCACCGAATTTCTGCTGATGAGCATGGCCACTGTGGGCGCTTTCGCCATCGGCGAATACCCGGAAGGTGTAGCCGTGATGCTATTCTATGCCGTGGGCGAGTTGTTCCAAACGGCGGCGGTGCGCCGCGCCAAAAGCAATATCAAGGCCCTGCTCGATGTACGACCCGACACGGCGGAAGCACTTAAAAACGGCGTATGGGTTGTCGTTAAGCCCGATCAGGTGGAAGTAGGAGACACCGTGCGCGTCAAGCCGGGCGGGCGCGTACCGCTCGACGGAGTGTTGCTCGGAGATCGCTCCGCCGCGTTCAATACCGCCGCACTCACCGGGGAAAGCAAGCCTACCGACGTGGAACCGGGCGGTACCGTACCGGCAGGCAGTATTGCGGCGGACAAAGTGGTGGAAATTCGCGTGAGCAAACCTTTCGCTGAAAGCAGCATCGCCCGCATCCTCGATTTGGTACAAAACGCCACGGCACGAAAGGCGCCCACGGAGTTGTTCATCCGCAAGTTTGCCAAAATCTATACTCCGATTGTGGTTTTGCTGGCTGCATTGCTGGTAGTCGTGCCGTATTTCGTCGTATCGAATTATTCGTTCGAGACCTGGCTGTACCGCGCCCTGATTTTCCTGGTCATTTCCTGCCCCTGTGCGTTGGTGATTTCGATTCCATTGGGCTATTTCGGCGGCATCGGGGCGGCGTCGCGCCACGGAATTTTGTTCAAAGGCTCCAACTTTTTGGACGCCATGACCAAAATCAACACGTTGGTGACGGACAAAACCGGCACGCTGACCAAAGGCGTATTTGCCGTGCAGCGCGTGGCGCCGTCGGGCGGTTTTTCGGAAACGGAACTCCTGCGGCTGCTCGCCTCGCTCGAAACGGCTTCCACCCACCCGGTCGCCAAAGCGGTCGTGGTCTTTGCCGAAGGCAAAAAAATGACGCTCGACACGCCCGAACAGTTGGAGGAAATCAGTGGGCACGGGTTGAAGGGAAGGGTGACAGGCAGAGCCGTGCTGGCCGGAAACGACAAACTGCTGGCAAAATTCGGCATCGCCGTGCCGCCCGAAGCAGCCGAACTCGTAGATACCGTGGTGCTGGCAGCGGTGGACGGACAGTTCGCGGGCTACCTCACCATCGCCGACGAGATCAAGGAAGATGCCGCTGCGGCCATTCGCCGCCTGCACAATCTGGGCGTCCGGCGGGTGGTAATGCTTTCCGGCGACAAACAAAGCATCACTTCCAAAATTGCTCGCGTTCTGGGCATTGATCATGCCTTCGGCGATCTACTGCCCGAAGGGAAAGTGGAAAAAGTGGAAGCGCTTAAGCGTGACCCCGATACGCAACTTGCTTTCGTGGGCGACGGCATCAACGACGCGCCGGTGTTGGCGCTGGCCGACGTGGGCATCGCGATGGGCGGACTGGGTAGCGACGCGGCCATCGAAACCGCCGACGTGGTGATTCAGACCGACCAGCCTTCCAAAATCGCTACCGCTATTTCCATCGGCAAAGCCACGACCCGCGTGGTGTGGCAAAATATTGGCCTCGCCTTCGGGGTCAAAATCATCGTGCTGATACTCGGCGCGGGCGGCCTGGCAACGATGTGGGAAGCGGTGTTCGCGGATGTGGGGGTTGCCTTGCTGGCGATTTTGAACGCGGTACGGATGCAAAGGATGGACTTTCAATAATGCGTCAAAATTTTCCTTAACATGAAATATTGCTCTTAATATGATGAAACTGTATTGGGCCATGCCGCAAGGCATCAAAAAACACTACCAGCACGAACTGGAATTGTACGAAACCGAGTTTGTGCAGCGACACCTTCAACAGGCGTGGCGACACCTCGAACGCGCCCACATTCTGGCGCAGCCCTGGCCGCGCGAACATTCGTACGTGCATTGGCGGATGCTGTGCTTCGGTTTTTTTATTAAAAGCCCAAAAGAGGTGCTCGGTCAAATCACGCGGCTCGTATTCGGCGGGGTGAAATCTTTTGTGGGCAAAATCCCGATCGGGAACACAGGCGGAGCGAATGTGCCGCCGTTGAAACCGATGGAGATACCGACGGATTTGAGGGAGATTTTAAAGGGTACCGGCGAGGACTAAGGCGATCTGTTAAATATAAATACTTGTGTCATGAAAAAAATACTTTACCTCCTGTTCTTCCTTTCGACCGGCTTTATTTCGGTCACTTTTTCTCAAAACGATTCTCTACCGCGCGGGCTTTCCACTTGGGAACAGGCCTGGCTCCTGAACAACCCAAAACCGGAGGCGCCCGGCGCCCCGGACGGTATCACCACGCCGCCGCCTGTACCGGTGCGCGCGATGGCAGAATGGGAGGAAATGCAAGCGATCGTCGTGACATGGACGTTATACAAACCCATTCTTGCCCAAATTGTAAAAACGGCACGGGAGCAATGCCGGGTGATCGTTATTTGCAGCAATATCGCTGCTTGTCAAAACGAGTTGAGCAGCTACGGCGTGAATTGGCAGGCCGGCAACGTCGAATTCAAAGTCGCCCCATTTAACAGCATCTGGATTCGAGACTATGGCGCCAACCCGGTTTACCTCGGCGGCGTGGACAGCCTGGCACTGGTTGATTGGATTTACAACCGTCCGCGCCCGAAGGACGACACTATACCGAGTGTCGTTGGGAATTATTTCGGCTTGCCGGTTTACTCCACCACTGTCGCGCCCTACGATCTGGCACATCCGGGCGGCAATAATTTTTCGGACGGCATGGGGACAAATTTTTCCAGCAAACTCATCCTGGAAGAAAACGGCCCCGGAAATATGTGGGGCATGAGCGAGCACAGTGAGGAAGGCGTCGATAGCATCATGCGCCGTTTCTACGGCATCGCCCGCTATGTAAAGTTTGACGTGCTGCCCTTCGACGGAATCCATCACATTGACATGCACATGAAATTGCTTAACGAGGAAACACTGTTGATTGGTGAGTACCCGGAGGGCGTGGTAGATCGCGACCAGATCGAGGCGAACATCCAGTACTTGCTCGCCAATTTCACCACGCCATTCGGTACGCCCTACAAGGTGGTGCGTATTCCTATGCCGCCGGAAGGGGGTAAGTACCCAAGTCAGGGCGCGCCCTTGCGTACGTATGTCAATTCGTTCATCGTCAACAAAACGGTACTGCTCCCTACCTACGAACAACAGTACGACACGGTAGCCCTGCGTATCTGGCAGGAAAACATGCCGGGATACAACATCGTAGGCATTCCCTGCAACGACATCATCTCGCTCGGCGGCGCGATTCACTGCATCGTGAAGGAAGTAGGTGTGAACGACCCGCTGCTAATCCAGCACCGGCAGGTTCAGGATTACGTGGATAGCAACCCCTCCGCCTACGAGGTAACGGCCTGGGTTCGGCACAAAAGCGGTATCGCCTCCGCCGAAGTTTATTACACCACTGACCCGTTTGCCGGCTACCAACCCGTTCCCATGACATTGACCGATCCCGTGAACAATCTTTGGACCGGTTGGATACCACAGCAACCTTACGGCTCGACCGTGTACTATTACCTCCATGCGAAAGCGAACTCCGGCAAACAACAAGTGCGCCCTCAACCCGCCCCGGACGGATATTTCGATTTCGATATCCGGCTGAGCGTCGGTGTGGACGAGACCTTGGAAACGGCGCGATTGGAACGAATTTTCCCCAACCCTGCCCGTGCCCTCACCTGCGTACCGGTCTATTCGATCTCCGGCGAAGACGCCGTACTTGAAATCGTCGATTGCTTCGGGCGACGGGTTGAGACGATTTTTTCAGGAAAATTGCCAGTGGGTGAGTCGAAATATTTTTTCCAAGCGGCCGAAAGGGCGCCGGGGGTGTATTTTGTTACTTTGAAAACATCCCGGGGCGTACATACGCAGGCGGTATTGGTGGCTGGGAGGGGATAAATAAAACGGTTCAACCGCCTTTCCCTTCCAACCCCTCCACAGCTGTGTAAAACTTCTTCAGCAGGGCCTTAATATCCCGTTGGGCGTACACTTCCGCGATCCGGTCGCTCGTCACGCCGAGTATCTTTTTTACGTCTTCGGCATCCATGACGCCGCTATTCAGGATCAGGTCGCCGGTGAAGTGCCGGCCGAAGTGCGTGGTGATTTCCCGCCCGATCAGCTCCCGGCTGATTC
>JAEUUV010000180.1 GCA_016787285.1 Saprospiraceae bacterium
ATTCTTTTCCGCGACCTGAGCGCTTTGCCGGGTTGAGCAACCATCCCCAAAAATTAACACAAAAACAGTTTTGCTTCATACGATAGAATGGGTTTTGTTCGGGCGGCGTGCAACGGCACGCCGCCTTCGTTTGATTTTTACATTACGCACATTTTCTCCGCCGGCTGAACGAGAAAACCCGGAAATTCGGCCCGGAAAAAACAAGACGATCATGGTACCACACATACGCCTGCTCCTCGCTTCTCTTTTGTTCTCCGTCAACCTGTCCGCTCAAAGCGGACAAGACCTCCCGCGTTTTCTGACGGATGCCGAAAAACAATTGCTCCATTCGGCCAAATACGTACCCGGCCAGCCCGAAGGCCTGTCGGCTCCGCCGCCGGTACCCGTGCGCGCGATGGGTGAATGGGAGGAATTACAAGCCCTGCTGGTCACCTGGCAGGCCTCCAACAACAGCCTTCGCGATATTTTGACCGAAATCGTACGTGCCGCCCGCCTGGAATGTCGGGTGATCGTGTGCTGCAACAACCAAACAGTACTGACCGCTGCCCGCAATTACCTTATCAGCAAAGGCGTGAATGTGGACTCGAATGTGGAATTTCTGATCGTGCCCAACAACTCCATCTGGATTCGGGACTACGGCCCCAACTGTGTGTACGCCAACGGCGTGGACTCCCTGTATTTCATTGACTGGCGCTACAACCGACCCCGCCCGCTCGACGATACCCTGGCCAATCGCACCTCCCAATACCTCGGTGTGCCGCTTTACACCACATTTGAGGCGCCGGACGACCTGGTGCACACAGGCGGTAATTTTATGTCCGACGGGATCGGCACGTCTTTCTCGTCCCGACTTGTGCTCGAAGAAAACAGCCCCGGCAACCCTTACGGCGTTACCGTCAAAACGGAACCCCAAATTAACGCCATCATGGCCGACTACATGGGGGTACAGCGCTATATCAAAATGGATGTGCTGCCCTACGATGCCATCCACCATATTGACATGCACATGAAACTGCTGGATGAGGAAACACTGCTAATCGGGCAGTATCCTGCCGGCGTGGCCGACGGTCCGCAAATTGAAGCGAATCTCCAGTATGTGCTGAGCAATTTCAAAACACCCTTCGGCACACCGTACAAAGTGGTGCGCATTCCTATGCCACCCCACAACGGCAATTATCCCGATGCAGGCGGCAATTACCGTACCTACGCCAATGCGGTGTTTGTAAACAAATCGGTGCTGGTTCCGTTCTACGAAACCCAGTTCGACACGACAGCACAGCGTATCTGGGAGGAGGCATTGCCCGGGTACAATATCGTGGGCATTAATTGCAACGCAATTATTCCCTCGCTGGGCGCCATTCACTGCATCACCAAAGAAGTCGGCGTTTCGGATCCACTGCATATTGTGCACCAACCCCTGCCCTGCATGGAAAATGCCGTTTATTCCGCGTACCCGGTGTGGGCAAACCTGAACCATCGCGAGGGAGTAGCCTCTGCCAAAATTTATTACACCACCGACCTGAGCGCGCCGTGGGAATCGGTTGATCTGCCGGTTTATACCCCCAATGACACCACCTGGACGCATCGGGGATTTATCCCCAAACAAGCGGGTGGCAGCACGGTATACTACTACATCGAAGGCACTGCCGGCAACGGGAAAATAATCACCCGCCCGCTGACCGCTCCGCAAGGCTACTGGAAATTTTGTGTGACCGAAACTGTAAGCGCGCCCGAGCCGCCAAACGTAGTACTTGCCCCGATTTATCCAAACCCGGCTACGGCGATCACGGTTGTTCCGGTGCATACGTCGGTTTCGGTACCGGGAAGCCTGCGCCTGTATAATACGCTGGGTCAATTGGCGCAGACGATTTTTGAAGGAACATTCCCGGCAGGCCCGGCCAACTATTTTCTGGATGCCGCCCAATACCCCTCCGGAACCTACTGGGTTGAAATCCGTACTGCCGAACAGGTTATCACCCAAAAACTCATTATCCGCCAGTAGCGTGACCTTCCACCCGGCATGCGTCCAATTGCCGCCCGGAAAATAATATTTCAAGGAACGGTGTCAATGAAATTGTACCTTTGCCGCCGAAAATTCAACATTCAGACTGCACATGAGGCAACTTAAGATTACAAAGTCCATAACCAACCGTGAAAGCCAATCGCTTGAGAAGTACTTGCAGGAAATCGGGAAGGTAGACCTTTTGACCCCGGAAGAAGAAGTTGATCTGGCAAAACGGATCAAACAAGGCGACCAGATAGCCCTGGAAAAACTGACCAAAGCAAACTTGCGTTTCGTTGTTTCTGTAGCCAAACAATATCAAAATCAAGGCCTTAGCCTCTCCGACCTTATCAATGAAGGTAACCTTGGCCTCATCAAGGCTGCCCAGCGTTTCGACGAAACCCGCGGTTTTAAATTCATCTCTTACGCGGTGTGGTGGATTCGTCAGTCCATCCTTCAGGCGCTTGCCGAGCAGAGCCGGATCGTGCGCCTGCCGTTGAATAAAGTCGGCTCGCTCAACAAAATCAACAAGGCCTTTTCGGAACTGGAGCAGACCTACGAACGTGAACCCAGCCCGGAAGAACTGGCCGAAATGCTCGAAATTACGTCCGACGAAGTGGAAACCACCCTCGGCGTGGCTGCCCGCCACGTCTCGATGGACGCTCCGTTTGTGGAAGGCGAAGACAACTCGCTGCTTGATGTACTCGAAAATACGGCCATGCCCGGCACCGACCAGCATCTGGAATACGCCGACTCCCTTCGCCGCGAAATCGAGCGCTCGCTCAGCACGCTCACCGACCGGCAATGCGATGTGATCAAACTTTACTTCGGAATCGGGGTGGAGCACCCCATGTCGCTCGAAGATATCGGCGACAAATTCGGCCTTACTCGCGAACGTGTCCGACAGATCAAGGACAAAGCCATCAACAAACTGCGGGCCACGAGTCGCAGCAAATTGCTGAAAACGTACCTCGGCGCATAATCGTACCGATTCAGCGCCTCCAAAATGAGGCAGGAAATTGGCATTCGTAAAGAAAACAGTTGAGCCGCTGCCTCATTCCACTGCCATGTCCTCATCCGGCATAGGAAAGAGTTCGCTCAATTGCAGTTCAAAATCAGGAAAAATCTCGGAAGGCATTTGTTCGTCGTTGACGAATATGAGCGGGCGACCGTAACGAGCCTCGGCTTCGAGGTTGAAGCGGGTAACGGTCGCCCGCTCAGGGTCAACGATCCAGTATTCGCGCACGCCGGCCTCCTCGTAAATACCTTTTTTGTCGCGCATTTCTTTCGCCGAATTGCCGGGCGAGAGGATTTCCACCACCAAATCCGGCGCGCCGAGGCAGCCGCGGTCGTCCAATTTTTTCAGGTCGCAAACCAGGCAAAGGTCGGGCTGCACCACGGTGTAAATGTCTCGGTCGGCTTTCAGTGATTTTTTGCGGTCATATAGCCGCACATCGAACGGTGCTGCATAGGCTTCGCAAGGGTGGTTTTTGAATTTGTTGTCAAAAATAACCGTCAGTCGCCACGATAATTTTTGGTGCTGCCGATTAGGCGCAGACATGAGACGAATCTTTCCGCGCAGGAGTTCAAGTGCCTGGTCAATTTTCCAGGTAATGTAGTCGGCGTAGGTATAGGTGCGGCTACGGTCGAGTTGTGCCAAAGACGTAATCATACCCGATTTTTTTTGCAAAGATAGGTTTGTGCCGCCATAAGCAAGTGACAACTCCGGCACGGATTTTGGCTGCGCAAAAACATGAAATGCCTCTTTCTCGCACCGCTTCAGTACCCGTTTATTCACTCCATCATTTCCGGGCTGGAAGCCAATGGGCTGGAACTGAAACCGGTGGACTACCAGTCCTTTTTTTCCTCCCGTGCCAACGCCCGGTACAACAACTACACCTCCCTGCCCGCCAAACTGCGCCGCTACTGGGAGGAACCCTACCAGCGCAAGGCCAACGCCGAATACCTGCGCATCTTTCGGGAATTTCAGCCCGATCTGGTCTTCATCTACAACAACCAGTTGGCTCGCCCCGATCTGCTGGACGAGTTTCGGAAAAAATCCAAAGTTGCCTTCATGCTGGGCGACAACCCGCTGTATACGCCCACCAGCATCTACAACCTGCACATCCTGTTTTCCGCCGACTACGTGATTTGTCCCGACTCCATGTGGCGCGACCAGTTGACGCAGATGGGCGTGAAAAACGCTGTGTTCGACTGCTTCGGGTTCAACAGCGCGACGTATTTCCCGATGGCCGTTTCGGAGCAAGAACGGCGGCAGTATCAGTCCGATCTGATCTACGTGGGCAGCGCCAGCAAAACCAACTGGGGGTACAAGCGCATGTTGTTTCTCGACCTGTTCAAAAACCTCGACTTCCGGGCCTACATCAGCGGCAGCATGGAGCGCTGGTACGACCTGTTTCCCGGGGCCGCCACCAAAATCCTGCCGCACGACCGCTTTGACGCCGGCTTCAACAACCTCGTATACAATTGCAGCAAAATAGCCCCCGTGGAACTGGTGCCCTCCTTGTTCAAAGGCATCCACGTGCGGGTGTTTGATATTCTCGGTTCCGGTATTTTACCTTTGTGCGAATACAGCGCCGACCTGGACACGGTTTTTGAGGGAATGGACATTCCTGTTATCAAAAATTATCCGGAAGCCGAGGAAATGGCGCGGTTTTGGCTAAGCAACGAACCGAAACGCCAAGCCTGCGTGCATGCCATGCGGGAACGCGTTTTGGCGCGCTACACCCCCGAAATGGTGATCCGCCGTATGCTGACCGATATCTTCCGTTAATCCACCCGCGTACCTTGTACTTCGCAAGTTGTACTTCGTACTTCGAACATCTCAAACCGCGATGCTTAGGAAAATTGCCGAGTTTTTTCTGTTGCTGGGCGCGACCATCCTGGCCACGTATTACCTGCCCGAAATAGCAAAAACGCCGTTCTACATCCTGCTGCTGATTGCCTACTTCCGCTCCTCAAACGAGGCGATCTGGCTGGCGCTTTTCCTGACTACCGCCGACGGCTTCTGGGGTTTTTTCAACCCGTACGACGTGGTGGTAAAGGTCATTCCCGGCTTGCCGCCTATCGAGGTAGAGCAAATTTACATCGCGCTTACGATCATCAAAGCCTCCCGACAGGAAAGTCCAGGCCCATATTTTCACAGGAATATGATGTGGATGCTGGGTGGTTATGTGGCATTTTTAGTTGTACAGGGCTACTCGTTTGGACTGTCACCCCAACTTAACGTCCAGTTCCGTTTGGTCAAATTCCTGCTTCCGCTGGCGATGTTTTACTCCATTCCGCGCCTGTTCCGCACAGAGGAGGATTTCCGGGATATTTTCGTGTACGTGTTCCCGATGGCATTTCTGGCGTTGTTTGCTCAGGTATTCACCATCACCACGAGCCTGACGCCTTCTCAGTTTCTGGGGGTGTACAAAAAAGTGTGGTTCACCGTGGATGTAGCTAAGGGCAAAACCTACCGCGGTTTTTACAGCAACAACACCGTTTTGCTGAGTTATTTCGGGGCGTTTTACTGGCTTTCCCGGAAAAAAGTGTTTTTCGATCAGCGCTACCTGTTTGCTGTGCTGGCGGCCTGTTTCCTGTGCGTCGTGCTTTCCGCCACGCGGGGCTGGCTCATCGGTTTTTCGATCATGCTCGTGCTGTACTTAGTTTTTGTGTTGAAAATGGGGGCGAAACAAACGGTTTCCATCGCATTTGTGTCGGCGGTCATTGTGTCGCTGTTGATGCTGATCCCGGTAGTGGAAAAGCAGTTCACAAATGCGTTTCTGCGTTTCACTACCCTCGAGAAATTAGCCAGCGGCGACGCTACCGCAGGCGGCACGCTCTCGCGTATCACCGAACGCAGTCCGCGCGTGATGGACAAATGGAGCGAATCTCCAGTGTCCGGATGGGGCTTCTCGGACGAGTTTTTCAAATGGGGCGACTTCCACGTCGGCAACCAGAATATCCTCCTGCATTCCGGCATCATCGGAGCTATCCTGCTTTTGGTATTCATTTTGTTTTTTCACGGCAAACTTTTGGCCCGAAGCTTGCAATTGCTCAAGGGCAACCCGTACAAGGAAACCCTGCTGTTGTGGGCTACGTTCTTTCCGGGTTGGTTCAGTATCCACTCTTCCTCCGGCCAGCACTTTGCGTATTACGCAGACCCGGTCGGTGGCATTGTAATCGGCGTTTACCTCACTATGGGCGCGCTGATGTATAAACTTTCCTTTAATCCGATTCGAGAAATCGAAGAATCGCCCCCCTCCGACGCGTAGACTTCCGCGCGTCTGCCCCCGCTTTTGATTAATCGCTCTTCCTCCTGCCCGACTAAAGCACAGCCCGATCCGCCGGATTCGTGCTGATTCCGCTGTTTTAATCAACTCTTTTCGATGGGAAAACAAGTACTTCCACTCACCATTCCACCACCTGTACACTATGTGCTTTGGGAATCCCTCCCGGGCGGTATGGAATCGTATGTCAGCCATTATTCCGATCGGTTCTTCAATCGGCGAGAAATTTATATCTTCAGTTTGCGTCCGACAGGCAACGGCCTGACCTCCTGCTCCAACGAATATTACCAACAAGGCTCCCATAGCAACCGGGAATGTTATAGCCGTTTTTTCCGGTATGCCCGTCAGCACCGCCACGACCTGTTTCACCTGCTCAACAGCGGCCCGATCATCCTGCTGCTGCTGTTACTTGCCGGCGCCCGCAACCCGGTTTACCACATCCACGGCACCAAATACTGGAAAACCTGGAAAGACAAACTGTACCTGATGACTGCATGGCGCATCGCGTCGTGGTTTCGGGTGCGTTTCGTGGCAAACTCCGGTTACAGCGCCGGTATTTTTGAACGCGACGTGCTGCCCATCCGACCCAAAGTGGTGTACAACGGCTTCGAGTTGTCGCGATTTCTGGAAAAACGCTGGCTGCGCGCACGCCTGCGCCGCATAGCCTACATCGGGCGGCTTGACAAGGGCAAAAACGTGCATCTCGTCATCCGTCTTTTTGAAGAAGCCGCCGCCAATGATCCTGATCTGGAACTGCATATCGCCGGCACCGGCCACCTCAAAGCCGAATTACAGCAGCAGGCTCGTCAGGGCCGCTTCGCCGACCGGATCGTTTTTCACGGCTGGATTGACGATGTGGCCGGCTTTTACCAGTCCGTTGACCTGTTTGTATTCCTGAGCGCCTATGAATCCTTCGGAAATGTGTTGCCCGAAGCCCTGCTCACCGGACTGCCCATCCTGACCAGCAACATCCCTGTATTCGAAGAAATCCACGGCGGCGAAAAAGCCTTTTGTCTCGGAAACCCCAACAACTACGCCGAAATAAGCCGGAATTTCCACCAGGCCATCGCCAATTACCCCGCGCTGGCCCAAAAGGCTTACGCCGCCGCCGAACGCCTCAAGAACCTTTTTGACATCGAAACACACTTGAAAGAAATCGAGCAAACCTATGAAACAGCATAGCCCGCCCGTCCTGTATTTCCACTCCGTTGCGCCCCGCAGGTTCAACAACTGGGTGCTCAACTTCCTCACCATGGACTCGAAGCGCTTCGAGGATCAGATGCACTATTTTCGGGCCAACGGTTACCGGGGAATTTTCCTGGACGAATGGCACGCCATGCGTACCGGCGTCCGCCCCAACGACCCGAACGCCCTGTGCATCACCTTCGACGACGGCCTGCTGGACAACTGGGTGTACGCCTTCCCTATTGCCAAAAAATACGGGATGAAGATCACCTTGTTCGTATGCCCCGAATTGGTGGACCCGCGCGACATCGTGCGGCCCAACCTCGAAGACGTGTGGGCCGGGCGCTGCACCGCCTCCGACCTGAAGGGACTGGGAAACCTCTCCTGGGCCGAACTTCGCCTGATGCAGGAATCGGGCTTTGCCGATGTGCAATCCCACACGATGAGCCACGCCAAGTACACCATTTCAGACCGGCTCCGCGGTTTCTACTACGGCGGTTTTTCGGGTTTTTACCCGATCCTCAACTCGTACAGCCTGCAGGAAAAACCGCACTACATCCACGACGAGAATTTTGAGCAACGGATTCCAATGGGCACACCACTGTTCGGGGAAACATCTGCCGTGATAGCCAAAAAGCACAGTATTTCGCCGGCATTTTATGGGGAAGTGACACAACTGGCAGACAAATACGACCTCGCAATTCCGGAGCACCGACCGATTTTTGAGGGCAATGCCCGAAAGATTTATGAGCAGTATGAAAAGTCGGGCAAACTCGTGGTGTCCGTCGAGTCCGATGCAGATTTTGGCTCCAGACTCCAGTATGAAATCGCTACGTCGAAAAAAATTATCGAGGAAAACCTGCGCAAACCCGTGCGTTTCCTCTGCTGGCCGCACGGCGACAACAGCCATATCGCCCACCTTGTAGCCCGCGAAACCGGATACCTCGCCACTACTGCCGGAAAAATGACTACCGAAATCGAACGCCCCGACCGCATTCCCCGTATCGGTACCGACTGGGACATCAGCCGCTGGTGGATGCACCGAAAATTAGACTACAAACTTTCCAGCCACCACCACAAGCAGCCCTACTACGCGCTGTGGCTGGCCAACGAATTCAAAAACCGGTTACTCAAGCGCAGCTGATATGCTTTTTTATCTCAATCACCGATCCTCCCCCGATGCGCCCACCGTACAGGTTCGGGTGCTGGAATCTGCTGCTCTCCCGAACCCGGAACCGCAAACCTTGTACCTTTTTCCCGGTGTCCAGAGCCTGGAAACCCTCGATTTGTCCGACGGCAGCCGCCTGATCCTGCTGGGTGACCCCGTGTTTGGCGACCGTGCGCGCGCCGCCGGGCGTGTGACGAACTGGCACGACGGCGAACTCAACCTTACGGCCCTGTTCAATGAAATTCGCGGGCACTGCTACTGGTTTTTGCTGAAAAAAAATTCCGTGCGTTGCGGCTCGTCGTTCGGGGCAATTTACCCGATTTACTACCAAAGCAAAGACAGCAGTACGCGACTGAGTTCGGCCTCGTTTTTCCTCGCGGGCCAAACCGACCCCGGGCGACTCGACCGT
Source organism: Saprospiraceae bacterium (assembly GCA_016787285.1). Classification (GTDB taxonomy): domain Bacteria; phylum Bacteroidota; class Bacteroidia; order Chitinophagales; family Saprospiraceae; genus M3007. The sequence continues at coordinate 9,060 of JAEUUV010000180.1, forward strand.
CGCAACTTGCTCGAACGCCTGTTGTTCAACTACCCGCTGTTCGGCACCACCTGGTGGACCGGTATACGCCTGCTCGGTACGCACCGTTGGCTGACGCTTTCCACCGACGGCGCCAAAGAAGAGCGGGCCTTCGGGCTGGAAAACTACTTCGGGCACGGGTTTCACAGCAGCCGCGAGGTGCTGGATGAACTGGCCGAAATTTTTGAAAATGAATGCCGAATTTTCCTGCCCGACGAGCCGTTTGCCGTGTCGTTTACCGGCGGTTTCGACGGGCGAACGCTCGTGGCCGCCGCACGCAAAACAGGCCGTGTGGATTTTTTGACCTATAGTTTCGGCATGCCCGGCGAGTCGGACGTCACGTTCCCGGCTGCGCAGGCCGAAGAATTGGGCATCCGCTACTGGCCAATCAACCTGGACGACGCTTACGTCCACGACCATGCCCTGAAATCGGCGCTGGCATTTGTGCAACTGTCGGAATACAACGGAAACTTCGGGCGCGCCCACTACCACTACGCTGCCCAACAACTTGCCCAAAAGAAAAAGTATATCCTGACCGGTAACTTCGGCAGCGAGCTCTTCCGGGCCATGCACCAGCCGGGCGTGATGATGACCGAGGCGCTCATTCGGGTCTTTGAGGCGCACGACGCCTCCTGGAAAGACTACCTGCGGCAGGCAGCCGGACGGCAGGCTTCGGCTTTTTTCCGCACCGAAATGGATGCGCTGATCGCCGATCTGGAGCGATTCCTGCACGCCCGTTCCGACCTCGACCTGAACCAGCAATTTTACTGCTTTGTCCTGGAGGAGATATTTCGCAAATATTTTGGCCCGGAATTGGTAATGCAAAGTCACCTGCTGCGCAACCGCACCCCCTACCTGTCGCTGCGTTTTTTTGAAGCGCTGAACAAAACGATGTGGTCGGGTTTGCACGCGCGGCTTTTTGACAAGCAGAAAAACCGGCGCATGAAAGGCCAGGTGTTTTACTCGGCTTTCCTGCGCCGCACCGACGAGCAACTGTACCGGATGCCCACCAACAAGGGCTACAGTCCGGCCGATGTGCTCGAATCCTGGCGCCATCCGTTGCTGCTGGCCCGGGTGGCCCGCCAGAAGTTCCTGCGCCGCGAAACCGGCGACTCCAATGCCGTGGAAACCTATTTCCGAAAGTACCAGCGCGACCTGGCCCAGCGCATCCGGGCCAATGAGCACCAGGTGTTGATGCAGTCCGGCATTGCCCAGTACATTGAAACAAGCGCCCCAGTGTCCATATCCCTCGAAAAAACCATCCACCTTTTCTCGGTGGCTGCCGGTTGGTCGGCTGCCGCCAAATCCGTCAAACCGCTTGCACCATTCCAAACCGCATGAATTTTACAATTTTCTACACACAACCCGACGCCGATTTCTGGGAGCGGTACACCCGGCTCTGGCAAAACAGCCGGCACCGTTCGCCGTTTCAGTCGCCCAGTATCCTGCGGTACTACGCCGAACGGAATGCCGGCCATGTGGCCGTTTTTCAGTGCGAGCGCGACAACGAACTCCTCGGCGCCGCCCTGTTCAAACGCGACAAGGATCACCTCTCCTTCCTCAGCGACCTGAAAACCGACGCCAATTTTTTCATCGTCCACCGCAACTGCACCGATGCCGAAACGCACCTGTTCTTTGAAAAACTGCTCGAAACCACACACCGGGAAAACTGGGCGCTCATGCTCAACCACAAACCCGCCTGGGCCGGTTACATGGACGAATTAGAGTCGGTCATCCGACAAAGTCCGCTTTACGCCATGAGCCTCGATTACTCGGTGTGCCCCATTGCTGAAGCGGAAACGCCCGAGGCGCTTTTCAAGGAAGTGAGCACTTCGCGCAATACCCGCTACAAACTGAACAAGTTCGTCAAACAGGAAAACGGCTCGTTCGAGGTGCTGACCGACGACACCGATCTGGATCAATGGGCCGAGGATTTTTGCAGCGCACACGTGCTACGCTGGGCGCCCACCCCTACCCCATCGGCCTACCGCGACCCGGCGCGGCGCGAGTTTCTGAGAAACTGCCTGCAAGCCTGGCAAGCCGACGGCGTGCTGGCGCGATTTGCCCTTCGCACCGACAAAGGCCGCGTCGGTCTGATGGTGGGTTTGCTGGAAGACGA
>JAEUUV010000195.1 GCA_016787285.1 Saprospiraceae bacterium
GCTGCGGCCCGACATTTTCTCCTCCTTCCGCTCCGGGTTCGATATTCGTACCTACCGCCTTTGCCGGCGCGTGATGATGTTTCACCACTTTGAGGCGGAACTGGGAGTGAAAAACTACTTAGTCAAAGCCACGCAGTTTGAATTTGATGAAAACCCGGTGGCCACGCAGTTGAAGTCGGTCGTCCATACCGGCTACCGGATAGACGACCACGGCAACTACATCTCCAAATCCTTCCCGCCGGTCACTTTCAAGTATTCCCAACAAAAGATTGACGAGCGCATTTACACCATCCATTCGGAAGACCTGCCCAATGTGCCGCAAGGCATAGACGGCCGGCAATACCAGTTCAACGACCTGTACGGCGAAGGCCTGAACGGCATCCTCAAACAGGACGGCACGTCCTGGTACTACAAGCGCAATCTCGGCGGTGGCCGGTTCGGGCCGACGGAAGTAGTCGGCACGGTACCGTCCCTGGCGGCCAATGCTTCAGTGCAAATCGCTGATTTCGGCGGCGACGGGCTGACGGATATGCTGGTGCAAACCGGCGACCTCAATGGCTATTTTGAACTCTCGGAAGAAGCCGAATGGTCGCATTTCAAACCCTTTGCGCGTCCGGTCAATTTCAACCTGAACGATCCCGCCCTGCGCCTGATTGACCTCGATGGCAACGGCATCCCGGATATTTTGATCACCGAAGACGACTGCTTCGTGTGGTACCCCGCCGATGCCCGCGACGGCTACAAAGCCGCCCGGCGCGTGGCCAAGGCCCTGAACGACGAAATGGGGCCACGCATCGTGTTCAACGAACCATTTCAAACGATTTTCTTAGCCGACATGAGCGGCAGCGGCCTGACCGACATCGTCCGCATTCGAAACGGCGAAATCTGCTACTGGGCCAACCTCGGGTACGGGCGTTTCAGTGCCAAAATCACCATGCAGGGGGCGCCCCGCTTCGACTTGCCGGACTACTACGATCCGGCCCGCCTGCGCTTGGCCGACATTGACGGCTCCGGCGTGACGGACATCCTGTACCTGGGCCGCGACAAAATCTCATACTGGCTCAACCACTCCGGCAACGGCTGGAGTACGGAAAAAACCATCGAGAACTTTCCCCGAACCTCCAGCCTGCACACGGTGTCGGTATTCGACCTGCTGGGCAACGGCACGGCCTGTATTGTGTGGTCGTCGCCCTTGCCCGCCGAAGCCAACACGCCTATGAAGTATATCAAACTGATGGGCGATACGATCGTGGAAGGCAACAAACCCTACCTGCTCCGGGAGGTGAACAACAACATGGGCGCCGTCACCCGCCTGAAATACGAAGCCAGCACGAAGTTTTACCTCGAAGACCGCCTGCAGGGCCGCCCCTGGATCACCAAACTGCCCTTCCCGGTGCAGGTGCTCACGCGGCAGGAGGTGTTTGACGAAATTGCCGGCAACCACTTCGTGAGCCGCTACGCCTATCACCACGGCTACTTCGACCGCACTGAACGCGAATTTCGCGGCTTCGGCATGGTGGAGCAGTGGGATACGGAAGACTACGACACGCTGTCCAAAAACAGCCTGTTCGAAGCCAAGGGGCAAAACTGGTCGGAGCATACCGACATGCCGCCCGTGCACACCAAAACCTGGTTTCACAACGGTTACTACCGCGAAGACGGCAAGATCACCAAACAGTACGAGTCGGAATACTACTCCAAAGATGCTGCTGCCTGGCAGCTACCCGACACCGCCCTGCCCACAGGCCTGAGCGCGGAGGAACGCCGCGAAGCGGCCCGGGCCATCAAAGGCCGCCCCCTCCGGGTAGAGATTTACGCCAAAGACGGCAGCGCCGCCGAAGAGCATCCCTACACCGTGGCCGAAACCAAATACCACGTCCGCACGATTCAGAACCGGCATGATAACCGGCACGCTTCTTTTTATGTGTACGAATGCGAAACCCTGAGCTACCACTACGAACGTCTCGTCCTCCCCCCTTCAGGGGGGCAGGGGGGGCTTGACCCGCGCATCGCCCACCAGTCCACGCTGGAAATTGACGAATTCGGGAATGTGCTGCAAGCCGCCGCTATTGTTTATCCGCGCCGTACCGCCGCGAATGCCGGCCAGGAATTGGGCTTCCAACAGGAACAAAATGCCGGCTACGTCACCCTCGCCGAGGCGGATTTCATCAACAAGCCGGATGAAAAAGACTGGTACCGCATCGGCGTGCCGTACGCGCAGCGCAGTTACGAGATCACCGGGCTGACGCTGAACAAACCCTACGAGAAAGAGGCGCTGCAACTGGCTTTGTCAGCCGCCGCAGAAATCCCGTACGAGCAGGCGCCGACCACGGGTATCCAAAAACGACTGCTGGCCGGCGCCAAATCCAGTTTTTACAAGGAAGATTTATCCGGCGAATTGCCTTTCGGCGAAATCGCCGCCCATGCGCTGCCCTACCACGCCTACGAGGCCGTGTACACCGCCGGACTGATCGCCCAATTTGAAAAAGACGGGCAGCCCCTGCTCGGCATAGCCGAAATAGAAAATGAGGCGGGCTTCGTGCCGATGGACGGCCTCTGGTGGCGCACCTCCGGCAAAGCGATTTTCGATGCCCAGCGCTTCTACCTGCCCATCCGCCAACTCGACCCCTACGGCCACGCCTACGACATGGGCTACGATGCCCACCACCTGGCCATGACCGAAACCTCCACCTCGGTGTACGGCAAAACCGTAAAAACCACGGCCCTGCTGGACTACCGTACCTTGCAGCCTGCACAAATGACCGACCCCAACGGCAACCAAAGCGAAGCCATCTTCGATGAAATGGGCATGGTGATCGCCACGGCGGTCATGGGCAAAAACGGCGAGGGCGACACCCTCGTGGGCTACCAATACGCCCCCTATCCCGACCAGGATATGCGGGCCGCCATGTACGCCAACCCGCATGCCTACCTGCAAGGCGCCACGGGCTTTTTCTTTTATGACCTCAACGCCTGGCGGCGCGACGGCCAACCCAACTACGCCCTCGGCATCGCGCGGGAAACGCACGCAGCCGACGAAAACGGCACGCCCACCAAAACCCAGATCAGTTTCAGTTACTCCGACGGCTTCGGACAGGCCATCATGGTGAAAGTACAGGCCGAACCGGGCGATGCCTTCCGTTTAGACAACGGCCAGGTGTTAAACGACCCCGCCAACCCGCGCTGGGTGGGCAACGGCCGCACGGTGTTCAACAACAAGGGCAAACCCGTGAAGCAGTACGAGCCGTATTTCAGCCACAACTACGACTACGAAAAGGAAGCGGAACTGGTGGAATACGGCGTCACGCCCGTGCTGCACTACGACCCGCTGGGCCGCAACATCCGCACCGACCTGCCCGACGGTACGTACACAAAAGTGGAATTCACGCCCTGGGAGCAAAGTACCTGGGACCAAAACGACACCGCGCTCGACAGCCAGTGGTACGCCGACCGCGGCAGCCCCGACCCCGCCGGGCCGGAACCCAATGGCAGCAATTACGACAAACGCGCCGCATTTTGGGCCGCGCTGCACGCCAATACCCCGAAAACGGAGTTTTTGGACACCTTGGGCCGCGTATTTCTTCTGCGTGACCACAACCGGAATTTCACGCCGGTGGACGTGAATGTGGTCCCACACACCTACACCAGCGCCGATGAATATGTAGACACCCGCTTCCATCTCGACATTCTGGGCAACCCGGTGGAAGTGACCGACGCCAAAGGCCGCCTGATCACCCGCAACGGGTTCAACATGGCCAAAGAACCCATCCACACCCACAGCATGGACGCCGGTCGCCGCTGGAGCCTCGGCAATATCCTCGGAAACCCGCTGTACCAGTGGAACGACCGCAATTTCCGCAGCCGCACGGCATACGACGAACTGCAACGCCCCACCGGCACCTGGCTCTCCGAAAACGGCGCTCCTGAAGAACAGGTATTCAAAACGGAATACGGCGAGCAACACGCCAATCCCGCGACGCTCAACCTCTTCGGGCAGGTGTGGCGCCTGTACGACCAGTCGGGCCGGCGTACCTCGGAGGCGTTCGATTTCAAAGGAAATCCGCTCCGGGCGAGTCAGCAGGTAGCCGTGGAGTACAAAAAACGCCTCGACTGGGCGAAAAACCCCGCCCTGGAAGCCGAAATTTTCCAAACGGAAATCGAATAC
>JAEUUV010000053.1 GCA_016787285.1 Saprospiraceae bacterium
CGCGAAACGCCGAACGGAGTTCGGCGACACGTGTTACCCACATTCGTACAGGAAGTCACCCTCCCCATGATGCAGGGCCACGGCGACGATTTGCCGGTGAGCAAACTACCCGCCGACGGCACCTACCCCAGCGGGACGACCAAGTGGGAAAAACGCAACATCGCCGAGTTTGTCCCGCAGTGGGAGCCGGACATTTGTATTCAGTGCGGCAACTGCGCGTTCGTGTGCCCGCACAGTGTGATTCGCTCCAAATTTTACCACAAAAACCAACTCGAAGGCGCCCCGGAGGGGTTTCAGTCGGCGCCAATCAACGCGCGGGGTTTCCCGGAAACGCGCTATACCCTCCAGGTATACGGCGAAGACTGCACCGGCTGCTACCTCTGCGAGGAGGTGTGCCCGGCCGTCAGCCTGACCGACCGCACTACCAAAGCCATTCACCTGGTGCCCAAAGATGACGTGCTGGAGCTGCAAAAGGCCGGTATTCCGTTTTTTGAACACCTGCCCCTGAACGATCGCGACAAGGTGGATTTCGGTTCGGTGCGCGGCGCGCAGTTTCTGGAACCGCTGTTCGAGTTTTCCGGCGCCTGTGCCGGCTGCGGCGAAACGCCCTACCTGAAGTTGGTTTCACAATTGTTCGGCGACCGCCTGCTCGTGGCAAACGCCACCGGCTGCTCCTCAATTTACGGCGGCAACCTGCCCACCACGCCCTGGACTACTAACCGCGAAGGCCGCGGCCCGGCGTGGTCAAACTCTCTCTTTGAGGACAATGCCGAGTTTGGCCTCGGCATGCGCATCAGCGTGGACAAACAAACTGCGCTGGCGCAAGACCTGCTGCGCAAACTGGAACCTCAGCTCGGAGCCGAATTCGTACAGGAAATCCTCGAAGCGCCGCAGCGGCTTGAGTCCGAAATTCATGCCCAGCGCGAGCGCGTAGCCCGACTCAAGGCGATGCTGCTGCACCTGAAAACCCCGGCTGCAGACGACCTCCTCGCCGTGTGCGGAAATCTTGTGCGGCGCAGCGTGTGGCTGGTGGGAGGCGACGGCTGGGCTTACGACATCGGCTCCGGAGGCCTTGATCACGTACTGTCCACCGGACGGAATGTGAACGTGCTGGTGCTCGACACCGAGGTGTACTCCAACACCGGCGGCCAGATGTCGAAAGCCACGCCGACGGCGGCCACGGCCAAATTTGCCTCCGCCGGCAAACGTGTGGGCAAAAAAGACCTCGCCATGCAGGCCATTTCCTACGGGAACGTGTACGTAGCACAAATAGCGATGGGCGCCAACAAGCAGCAAACCCTGCTGGCCCTGCGCGAAGCCGAAGCCTATGACGGGCCTTCGCTCGTGCTGGCCTACAGCCACTGCATCGCCCACGGAATAGATATGCGCAAGGGCCTGCATCAGCAAGACCTGGCGGTGTCCAGCGGCTACTGGCCGCTCCTGCGCTACAACCCCGAACTGCGGCGTGCTGGTCACAACCCGTTCGTGCTGGATTCGCCGCGCCCCACCCTTCCGCTGAAAGACTACGCTTACAACGAACTGCGGTACAGCCTGCTGGCCCGCACCAATCCCGAAGAAGCCGAACGGCTCATCCGGCTGGCCCAGGAAATTGCCGACCTGCGCTGGAAAACCTACGAGGATATGGCTACGTGGGAGGCAAAGGCGTTTCAACCAATTTAGGTTGGAGGGTTTGAAGGTTGCTGGTTAGAGGGTTTCTGGTTCGACACCCGTACTTATCAACCCGCAACCCTCCAACCAGAAACCTTCAAACCCGCAACCCTCCAACCAGAAACCTTCAAACCTAAAAACATGACATTCGATTTGCAAACCCGCTACATGGGTCTCGAACTCAACTCGCCGATAGTGGTGTCGGCCTGCCCTTTGTCGGAAGACGTGCATAAAATTGTGCAAATGGAGGATGCCGGCGCAGGAGCGGTGGTGCTGTTCTCGCTCTTTGAAGAGCAGATTCGCCGCGAGCAGGAACGCCTGGCCGCTATTCAGATGGCCACTACCAACGTGTTTGCCGAAGGCCTGGATTATTTCCCCGCCGCCGGCGAATACGGCGTGGGTGTGGACGAATATTTCGAACTCATCCGGCAGGCCAAGGATCGGGTGGACATTCCGATCATTGCCAGCCTGAACGGCATTACACCGGAAGGCTGGATTGAGTATGCTGCGCAGATTGAGCAAGCCGGGGCCGACGGGCTGGAGGTAAATGTGTTCCACATTGCCGCCGACATCTATCAGGACGGCCGGGCGGTGGAAAGTCGGTATCTGGAAATTCTGGAAACGGTGCGCCGGACGGTGCGCATCCCGCTGGCCGTTAAACTCAACCCCTATTTCAGTTCGATGGGACATACCGCCCGCCAACTGGCCTTGGGCGGCGCCGACGGGTTGGTGCTGTTCAATCGTTTTTATCAGCCCGATTTCGACATAGACAACCTGCGTGTATCGCACGATTTGCGATACAGCGAGTCCAGCGAAATACGGCTTCCCTTGCTCTGGATTTCTGTGTTGTACGGTAAAACCGGCGCTTCATTGGCTGCCACCACCGGCGTGCAAAGCGCCCGGGAGGT
>JAEUUV010000054.1 GCA_016787285.1 Saprospiraceae bacterium
GTCGGGCTGGCGTTTTTGTCCGACAGGCCGCTGGCGCAGATGTACGCGTCGCCTACGGTCTTGATTTTTTCGATGCGGTACTGGCTGATGATGTGGTCGAAATTGGTGAAGCAGTAGTCCAGTTCGGCCACCAATTGCTCCGGGCTTAATCGTTCCGACACCTGTGTGAAGCCGGTGAAGTCAATGAACATGACCGTGGCATCGTCGTGTTTTTGGGCTGCTACCTTCTTTTTGGTTTTGAGTTCCTGGGCGATGGCCGGCGGCAAGATGTTGAGCAGGAGTTCGTCGCTGCGTTTTTGTTCGTCTTCGATGATCTTGTTTTTCTGGGAAAGTTCGTTGGCGGTGCGCAATTTGGAGCGGAAAAGCAGGAAAAACAGCGCGGCAATGACCAGGACGAGCGCCGATACCATGAGCAGGAAATTTCGTGCCGACTCCGACTTCTGGCGGGCCGCGTCTATTTCGGCGGAGATTGCTTTCTGGGTCTGCACGTCCCGTTCCAGTTGCGCCTTGATCATGGAGTCCAGCATCTGCTGCTTGTTCATTTTTTCAAATACGCCGCGTTTGACCTGTTCGAGCGAATCTTTTTCTCCCGAAATCTGGGAAATGGTGGCCTCGCGTTTGCTCACTTCTTCTTTGGAAATGGCCTCTACCTGCTGGATTTGTTCGCGGTAGTTTGTTTCCAGGATTTCAGTTTTGCCGGTAGCCGCGGCGAGTTTTTCGCGCAGGTCGCGGTTTTCGGCTTCGAGGGCGCTGATCTGGCGTTCCAGCCGGCGCGCCACATCGCCGCTGCCGCTTGAGCGACCGCTGTTGTCCTGCAGGTAGCCGATCATTTCCTGGCTCCACTTGAGGGCTTCGGTGTAGTTCTTTTTGTCTTTGTTGATCGCCATGAGTTTGTCCGCAGCCTGAAGGGCCACGTCGCGGTGGCCGAACTGGCGGGCCGTATTCCAGGCGGTGCTGAAGCGATCGGCGGCTTCGGTGTATTTTCGGGCGCGGTACAGGGCATCGCCACTCAGGTAGATGGCATCGGATGCCGTGCGTTTTTCGCCCAGCGCAATGGCCAGTTCGTGCGCATCGTAAGCGCTGACCGCTGCTTCCGAATAACTGCGGGCCGCAACCTGCGCCTGCGCAAGGCTGAAACTCAGTTGCATACGCTCCTCCTTGGTTTGCGCCTTGCGGAGGCGGCTTTTCAAGTCGTTGACGGAGCCTTGAGCGAGCAGCGAGCCGGCGCCGAGAAAGCATAGCAATACGAAGGCAAAGACGGAGTAAAACTTCATAAAAACGGTTTGTGGCTTTTGCAAACGGTAAATTGACCGCCAAAAATGAAAAATTCCTGACTACCGGGCGCAAAAAAATCGGATTGCCCTACTTTTACCTCCCTTAACCAACCTGCCCATGCACATCAAGCCCTTTCGGGCCACCTACCCGGTTTTTGACCGAATTCCCTCGCCGGACGATTTTTGCGCAAACGCCAAACATGCGTTTCCGGACTACAAGCGCAACCGGCTGCTGACACAAATCGAACAGGAGGCCATTTTTGTGTACCAGATCGAAGATGCACATCGGCGCCACACCGGGCTGGTAGCTACCAATGATGTACGCGACTTTTTCCTTGGAAAAGTGAAAAAACACGAAAAAACTCTCAGCGAGCGCGAGGAAAAACAAAAAGAACTGCTGCTGCGCTGGGGCGCCGTGCTGAAACCTGTGCTGCTCACCTTCCCGCCGGTGGCGCAACTCAACGCCTGGATGCAACAGTTTACCGAGGCCAACAGCCCGCTGTACGAAACGCACTTCGCTGCCGACGGACAAACGCATCGCGCCTGGGTGGTAGCGGCACCCGACGACATCCGGTTCCTGCAGGAACTGTTTGCCGACCACATCACCAGCGTGTACATCGCCGACGGGCACCACCGCACCAGCACCCTGGCGTTGCTGCACAAAACGCTCAAACCCGAATACCCCGAACTGGATTTCGACAACCTGTTTTGCGCCTATTTTGCCACCGACCAGTTGGATATTCTCGACTACAATCGCGTGGTGGAAGGGCTGAACAAACTCAGCCCCGAACAGTTTTTTGGCCGCCTGGCCAAGGTTTGTTCCATCGAATACATCGAGCACCCGCGCAAACCGCGCCGGAAATTCGAGATCAAAATGTGCTTCCGCGACCATTGGTATCGCCTGCACTGGCGCCCCGAAGTGCTCCACTCGTTCCACCCCACGCCGCGTACCCTGCCGGTATTGCTCGACGTAAGCCTGCTCAACGAACTGGTACTCCACGACATTCTCGGCATCCGCGACGTGCGCACCGATACCCGAATCACCTATGTGGAAGGCAACAAAGGCCTGCAAGGCATACGCAAAGCCCTGCGCAACAACCCCGACCGGATCGGCTTCGCCCTCTACCCTGTTTCGTTTGAGGATATGATGCGCATAGCCGATGCGGGCAAGATTTTGCCGCCCAAGAGCACCTATTTCGAGCCGCGTATGAAAACGGGAACGCTGATCAAGTCGCTGAAAAAGTAGACTCAAGTCATCCACGGTATTGGCTTGCATCATTCGGCAACGAACGATTTGGCAAACATTTTTGTGGCCTGAATTCACGGTCATGAAACGCCCGTCTGCTTTTTACCCCCTTGTTCTGTTGCTGCTTTTCCTCAGCGTGAGCGCCGCGTTCGGCGGCTTGGTGCTGATGTTCGACCCCGGGTTTATGGGCGCCACGGAGGATTTGCTCGCCCGCTCGCCGTTTTCCACCTTTTTCCTGCCGGGTTTGATGTTGTCCGTGTGCAACAGCCTGCTCCCGTTCGTCGCGGCCATCGGTTTGTGGAGGAAACCCGACTGGGGCTGGGCCAATGCACTGAACCTGTACGCCGACCGGCACTGGGCCTGGGCCTTTACCCTGTACTCGGGCTTTTCCGTTGTCATCTGGATCACAGTGCAAATCACCATGATCCAGTTCGACTGGCTGCAACCGGCCTACATCGCCGTGGGGCTGCTGATCCTGATTTGCACGCTGACACCCGGCATGATGCGCTACTACCAACGTTAAAATATGCTCCGTACCTTCTTTTTGTTCATCCTCCTCCTGCACGGCCTCATTCACCTGATGGGCTTCGCCAAGGCGTTCAAATACGCCGAAATTTCCCAACTCACCGGCCATATTTCCAAAACCGCCGGGGTGCTGTGGCTGAGCGCCGCGCTGCTTTTTATCGCATCCGCCGTGTTGTTTTTTCTGAAAAAAGAAACGTGGTGGATGATCGGCATTCCGGCGGTAATGCTGTCGCAAATGCTCATTTTCAGCCAGTGGCACGACGCGAAATTCGGCACCGTGGCCAATGTGATCGCCCTCCTCGGCATCGTGCCGGCCTTCGGCCAATGGAATTTCAACGCGATGGTTCGCAACGAGTTGGAGACGTTTTTACCGAAAGAAATCCCGACCGAAACGGTACTCACCCGCGACATGCTCGCCCCCCTGCCCCCGGTCGTGCAAAAATGGCTCGAGCGCTCAGGCGCCGTCGGCAAACCCCTCGTGCATACCGCCCATATCCGCCAAAAGGGCGACATGCTGACCAAACCCGGCGGTACGTGGATGCCCTTCGAGGCCGAACAATGGAACACCGTGGATCAGCCCGGCTTCATCTGGCGCACCACCATGCAGGCCGCGTCGGGCATTGAAATCGTCGGGCGCGACAAGTACGTGGACGGCCACGGCAACATGCTGATCAAACTGCTTGCCCTCGTCCCCATTGCCGACGCCAAAGGCCCCGAAACCGACCAGGGCTCCCTGCTGCGCAACCTCGGCGAAATTTGCTGGATGCCCTCTGCCGCCCTGCGCGACTACATCCGCTGGGAACAACCCGACTCCCTCAGCGCCAAAGCCACCATGACCCACGGCGGCATCACCGCCTCAGGCGTGTTCCGCTTCGATGCGGCAGGCGATCTGGTTTCCTTCGAGGCCCGGCGCTACTACGACCGAAAAGAGGGCGCCACACTCGAAAACTGGCTCGTGACGAACACCGGATACCGGGAGTTCGAAGGCATCCGGATACCGCACAAAAGCGAGGTGACCTGGAAATTAGCCGGCGGCGACTATACCTGGCTGAAGTTGGAGATTGTGGGGGTGGAGTATAATCGCAGGTAGGGCGTGCGAGGGATTTGCGGCATGTATGCCGCAGATTTTTGAAAATTTTGCGGCATGCATGCCGCAAAATCGGTGGATTCCCGGCGTTTGCGTTCCATGCAACCCGACCCGGGCACGCTACGCGAAATATTTTTCCAAAACCAATTGCGGGTGAAGCACCAGATCACCTGCCCGGCCAAGGGCGACTTCCGGGTGGACGCCCGCTACACCTTCGAGGTGGGTGGCCCCGGAAAAACGGCCAAACAAATTGCCGGATTGCCGGACAGTTACCTCGCACTGGATGACATCGAGTCGGGCCTTGATCGGCAGGTGCCGCTATGGTTGTTTGGGTTTTTGTATTGAAATTTCACCAAACAAAAACGCGCCGGAGAGTCTCCGCTCCGGCGCGTGCTCTATTTTTCAACTATGCAATTCGGAAAATGCGCGCAGAGCCTAATGCGCAGAGACCCATAGTGAAATCTCTGCGTCTCTGCGCCTCCGCGGTGAAAAACCTACTGCCGCGATACCACGAACTTCTGCACCTGCACGCCGTTTTCGGAACGCACTTCCAGGTTGTACATCCCGGCGGGCAGCGTGCCCACGTCCACGCGGTAGGCAAACGGCCCGGCGGGCACGAACCCGAAGTCGCCCTCGGCAGCCATGCGGCCAGTGAGGTCGCGCACCGCATAGCGCAGGTCGGCGCCCTCGGTCAGGTCGAAGCGTACCCAGGTTTCCGATACGGCGGGGTTGGGCGCCAGACGCAGCGACTGGAGTTTGCCGTCGAGGTCATTGGTGCTCACAAACACCGGCAGCGGGAAGGTTGTACCGTCGGTCAGAGCCACCCACACCTCGAAACCGGGCTGGCCGGCAAGGAAACCGGAGGCAAACACCGTAGCGGCCTGCCCGCCAAGGCTCGACACATCGGCCGTGTACGACTGCACGATGGTATTGTTGTCGTTGGCCGGCGTGACCTGCACAATGTAGTTCGAGGCAGGAACCGACACGTAGTTCGAAAATTCGCCGAACGAAATGTTGTCGAACAAAATCCCTCCGGTAGGCACCTGCACGTCCACCTCGGGCGCGTCGGGCGCGCCGTGGAACAGGGCGAGGTCTACCGTGCCGGCGCTCTGTGAGCGGTCGCGGCCATCGGCGTTCACGTACAGTTGGAACGGCGTATTCGGGTCGCCGACCACACCGGCAGCCATGATGATGTAGGTTTTGCCGATGTCAAGACCACCGACAGGCAGGGTGTAGATCGCGTCGTTCACGGAGGTGCTGTTTCCCGGCGCCACCGCCAGTTCGATGGGCACACGAGCCGGCAGCAGACCGACTTCCGTAGCCTGACGGAACGCAAAGTCGTTCAGCACCTGGTTGCCATCGAGATAAACATCCACATTGGGGCTGGGCGAGTTGTGGATCACCTGCACACGCGTGAGCGCCACCAGCGGAAGCACCAAACCGTTGGGCAGTACCACCACGAGGTCCAGGGCGGGATTGTCGCTCACAAAACCGGTGGCCATCACCACGCCCACCAAGCCGGGCAACTGCGACAGGTCGGCGCCCCAGGTACCCACGATCGTGCTCGGCGTGTTGGCGGGGGTCAAGTCCACGAGGAGTTCGTCCGGATCAAGAGTCAGGTAGGGACTGAATTCCCCGAACGCCAGATCGGATACCAGCGCAGCGCCGGAGTCGTACGAACGCACATCCACCGCGGGCGCATCGGGCGAGCCATGCAGCATGGCCAGTTCAATTTTGTCGGGATCAATGGCGCGTTCGCGGCCCATGTCGTTTACCAGCAGGCCAAACGGCGCATTCGGGTTTCCGGCTTCACCGGCAGCCACCACGAGGTAGGTTTTGCCGTTTTCCAGCGTGGCCGTCGTGCTGTAAAATGCCTGAGCCGCCGAGGTGCTGTTGGCCGGAGCCACGGCCAGCGTGATGGGCAAACCGGCAGGCAGGTACCCGAACGAAGTGGCTTGCAAGAACTCGAAATTGTCGAGCACCGGGAAGTTGTTGGCGTACACGTCCACGGTCGGACTTGGCGCGTTGTGCACAATTTGCACGCGGGCCACCGGCGAGAACGGCAGCGGCACCACGTTACCGTTGGGCAAGGCCGCGAACAGGCCGAAGCCCGGCGTGCTGCCAAGAAAACCGCTGGCAAACACCCGGATTGCCTGGCCGTCCAGTGCCTCCAGATCGGCGCGGAAGGTGGCCACGATCTGATCCAAGCCGGCGGGTTTGATATCGAGGTAGTAGCCGTTGAGCGCCGGCAAGTCCAGGTACGGCGTGAACACACCGTATTGCAGATTCGACACCAGCAAGCCGTCGAGGCGCTCCACCACATCCACGGCGGGCGCGTCGGGCGAGCCGTGCAGTACGCTCACGCCGACTTGTCCGGTCGGAGCCGTTTCGCGGGCGTTGGCATCCACAACCAAAGTAAACGGACGCGTCGGGTTGCCGACGACGCCAATTGCCATCACGCCGTTGGTGCTGCCTTCGGCCAGATTCACGTCGAACGTAGCGAGTACATCCGCCGAGGAGGTGCTGTTTGCCAGCGCAATGCCGAAGGCGATGTCGCGGTCGGCAGGCACGTCAATGTACGGCGTGGCCGTGCGGAAGGTGAAATTGTCAATCAGCAGGGTATTGCCGGCGTACACGTCCACGGTCGGGTTGGGCGAATTGTGGATCACTTGTACGCGGGCCGTCGGGGTCAAGGGGAGTTCCACGATGTTGCCGTCAGGCAGGGCTGCGAACAAGCCGAAAGCGGGCGTGCCGCCCAGCAGGCCGCTGGCAAAAACGTACGCAGCGCCACCGGCCAGACCGCTCAGGTCGGCGCGGAACGAGGCCACTACATTCGGGTCGCCCGCACCGCGTACGGCAAAGTCGTACTTCCCGGGTACGAGACCGAGATACGGCGTGTATTGGCCGTAGGACAGGTTTGAGATCACATTGTCGGCTACAAACACCGCGTCCACATCCACTGCCGGGGCATTGGTGGAGCCGTGCAAAACGGCAATGTCCACATTGTTCGGGTCGGCGGATGTTTCCTGACCGGTCGGGTTGATAATCAGGTTGAACGGCGTAGTCGGGTCGCCCACGATGCCGGAGGCGGTCACGATGTAGGTTTTTCCTTCTTCGAGGTTCACGTTGAAGGTGGCCAGCACATCGTTCGACGACGTGCTGTTGCTCAGGGCAATCCCCAGCGCGATGTCCACCTCGGCGGGAACATCAATGAACGGCGTAGCCGTGCGGTAGGCAAAATCGTTGAGCAGCAGGTCGTCGTTGGCGTACACGTCCACCACCGGCGAGGGGCTGTTGTGGATCACCTGTACGCGGGCGAACTTGGGCGCCGTCACCAGCGGCAGTTCAATCACCGTGCCGTCGGCCAGCGCTGCAAACAAACCAAAGCCGGGCGTGCCGTTGAGCAGGCCGCTCGCGAAAACGCGGGCAGCGCCACCCGCCAAACCACTCAGTTCGGCCCGGTACGTAGCCAGCACATCGCTCGTTCCGGCGGGCAATACTTGTACCAGATACGATGCCGCCGGTACGCTGAAGTAGCCGGTGAAATCCGGATACGAAAGGCCATTGATGATCGTGCCTACACCTACGACGGCGATGTCCACCGAAGGCGCGTCGGGCGAGCCATGCGTCACGTTGAATTCCACGTTGTTGGGGTCAAGTGCGGCTTCGCGGGCATCGGCATCCACCACGAGGGTAAACGGCGTGCCGGGGTTGCCGACGATACCGGTAGCCATGACGGCATAAGTGCCGCCTTCGTCGAGGTTCACGTCGAACGAAGCAAGGGCATCCGAAGCGGAGGTACTGTTTTCCCCGGCGATGCCAAGTGTGATGTCGCGGTCGGCAGGTACGCTAATGTACGGCGTGGCCGTACGGAACGCGAAGTTGTCGAGCAGCAACGTATTGCCGGCGTACACATCCACGGTCGGGTCGGGCGAGTTATGAATCACCTGGAGGCGGGCCGTCGGCGTCAGCGGCAGTTCGAGCACGTCGCCGTTGGGCAGGGCAGCGAACAAACCGAAAGCGGGCGTACCGCCCAGCAGGCCGCTGGCAAACACGTACGCAGCACCGCCGGCCAGACCGCTCAGGTCGGCGCGGAACGAAGCCACCACAGCCGGGCTTCCCGTAGCCCGAACAGCAAAATCGTACTTGGCCGGAGGCAGGCTGAGGTAGGGGGTAAACTGGCCATAAGCCAGATTCGAGATGGCATTGTTGGCCACAAACACAGCATCCACGTCCACAGCCGGAGCATTGGGCGAGCCGTGCAGCACGGCGATATCCACATCTCCGGAATTGGCGGCAGCCTCGCGGCCGGCGTCATTCACGACAAGGGTGAACGGCGTATTGGGATTGCCCACCACGCCCGTAGCGGTCACGATGTAGGTTTTTCCAGTTTCCAGATTTACATCAAACGGCGCGATTACATCGGCGACCGACGCACTGTTTTCCAGCGCCACACCCAGCGTAATGTCGCGGTCGGCGGGCACGTTAATGAACGGCGTAGCCGTGCGGAAAGCGAAATTGTCGAGCAGCAGGGTATTGCCGGCGTACACGTCCACGGTCGGGTCGGGTGAGTTGTGAATCACCTGGAGGCGGGCCGTCGGCGTCAGCGGCAGTTCGAGCACATTGCCGTCGGGCAGGGCAGCGAACAGACCGAACGCCGGCGTGCCGCCCAAAAATCCGCTGGCAAACACGTACGCGGCGCCACCTTTCAGGCCGCTCAGGTCGGCGCGGAACGAGGCCACTACATTCGGGTCGCCGGCGGTCCGGACGGCAAAGTCGTATTTGGCCGGCGGCAAGCCGAGGTATCCGGTATTTTCTCCGTAAGCCAGGTTGGCGATCACGTTATCGGCCACAAACACCGCGTCCACATCCACTGCCGGAGCATTGGTGGAGCCGTGCAGCACGGCGATATCCACGTTGTTCGTATCGCTTGCCGCCTCGCGACCGGCGTCGTTTATCAGCAGGGTAAACGGCGTGTTCGGGTCGCCCACGATGCCGGAGGCGGTCACGATATAGGTTTTTCCATTGTCCAGATTCACATCAAACGTAGCAATCGAAGAAGCCGCAGAGGTACTGGTATCGGCAGCAATGCCAAGCGTGATATTCACACCGGCGGGTACGAAAATGAACGGGGTAGCGGTACGGTACTCAAAATTGTCGAGGAGCAGATCGGCATTGGCATACACGTCCACGGTCGGCGAGGGGCTGTTGTGAATCACCTGCACACGCGCCACGGGTGCAGCGGGCAGTTCCACCACGGTACCGTTGGGCAGGGCCGCGAACAGGCCGAAAGCCGGGCTGCCGCCGAGCAAGCCGCTGGCGAACACGCGCAGGGCAGCGCCGCCGAGACCGGTCAGGTCGGCCCGGTAGGTTTGCACGATGGCATCGCTGCCGGCAGGTTTGATGTCGAGGTAATACACACCGGGGTCTACGCTCAGGTAGGACGTGAACTGACCGTAGGCAATATTGGACACGATTTTGCCGCCGGTGCGCACCACCACGTCTACCGCCGGAGCATCGGGCGAGCCGTGGAGCACGTTCAGGTCCACCTTGGCCGGGTTGCTACCCGATTCGCGGGCGGCATCGTCGGCGATAAGGGTGAACGGCGTGTTGGGGTCGCCCACGAGGCCGGAGGCTGTGACGGCGTACGTTTTGCCCGATTCGAAGATCACGGGAAACGTCGCAATGGCGTCGGCCACGGAAGTGCTGTTGCCCGGGGCCACGGCCACGGAAAGCGTCAGGCCGGCAGGCAAGTCTATGAACGGTGTAGCCGCGCGGAACTCGAAGTCGTCGAGCGCCAGTGCGCCGTTCACGTAAATATCCACGGTGGGATCGGGTGCGTTGTGGATGATCTGCACGCGGGCCGTCTGGGCCGTTGCGCCGATTACCAGCAACATGGAGGCAAAAAATGCCGTGAGTAACGATTTCATGATGTGGAAAGATTGGTTAAAAACTCGGTTTAGAATGGAAGCGAAACAGGTTTTGTCTAATCATGTTCCAGATCGTCCGAGATTTAGTTGAACAAAATATTCAGTTTGCTAATATTGGGCAAGAAGCGGGGAAAGTGGGGAGGGGGCGTGAACAAAGAAAAGCCATATCAGATGCATCTAAACTTTCTCCGCAACCGCCGTACTTTTCCCCCTTCAAAATCCGCCATGCCGGCACACCGCCATACCACCCTGCTCTTCGCCGCCGTGCTGCTCGAAATCCTGTGCCAGACCCACTGGATCGGGCTGTACGACAAGCGCATCGTGTCCATTGCCTACTTAGCCGCCGGCCTCGCAGTCGGGGTGCTGATGCTTCTGCGGACGGAACGCAGCGCTGGAAGCCCCGCCAATACCCAACTGATTTCCGCTTCGGCGGCAGCGTTGTTTTTGTGCCTGGCCGGGTACACTGTGGTGCAGGCGCTGGAGATTTTCCGTACCGTGCCCTTGGACTACCGCACTGCCGACATGCTGCCCGTCATCTCGATCATGGGCGAACGGCTGCTGCACGGCGAGCCGGTGTACGCCATGATCCCCGAAATATGGAACGGCGTGCAGCCGGTGTACCTGCCCGCCATGTGGCTGGCGTACCTGCCCGCCGTGGCCGGCGGTTTCGATTTGCGCTGGATGTCGGTGGCTTTTGTGCTGGCGGCGGTGGCGATGCCGTTTGTTTGGCGCCCGGCGGGGGCGCGTTGGTCGTGGCCGGTACTGTTGGTTGCTGTTCCGGCGGCCTTGCTCTTTTGGCATTTTCTGGAGCGCGACACGGTGCTGTTGTCCATGACGGAAGAAGGGGTAGTGGCCGGTTTTTATGTGTTGCTGGCTGTGGCGTTGTGGCACGGCAACCCTTGGCTGATTGGGGTGGCATTGGCGTTGGCGACGTTGTCGCGGTACAGCCTCGGCCCCTGGATTCCGGTCTGGCTGGCCGTCGAGTTTTTTTTCCGCTCCAGGCGAAATGCCCTGATCGCAGCGGGCACAGCAGCCGCACTCGGGCTGTGCCTCATGGCCGTCACCGGGGCGCTGTGGCATCTGGAGGTGTTTTTGGCCTTGCCGAAAAAATACCTCGAAGTGGCGCTGGCCGAGAAAGACGCCTGGGCCATAGACCCGGTCATCGCCGGCAACCTCGGGCTGGCAAAGTTTTTTGCCAAAACCGACCTGCCACAGCTGTACACGCTCAACTACCTGTTCAGTTTCGGCGTGCCGCTGCTGCTGCTGGTGCTGTACCGGCGTTTTCCGAAGCGGTTCGAGCCAAACCTGTTCGGGCTTGGTTTGCTCAAAATCACCCTGACCATCGTACTCAACCTGCTCGTCATTCCCTGGCCCTACCTGTTTTACCCCTCGGCATTTTTGTCTCTGGCAATTCTCGCCATTCATGCACAGCCAACAGCGATGAGTGATGAGTGATTTTCGTATTTACGGGTTCTGGATCATTCATGTTGATGAACTTTGTAAGGGGCCGGGAAGTGTTCAGAAAAGTGTATCAACAGCCCTTGTTCAATACAACTTCGCCGTGCGTGGGTCTTTTGACCCCGCACAAAAGTGTGGGATAATCAAGCGGTTGGCGCGGGGTCAAAAGACCCACGCACGGCGTACCAGAGTTAAGGGAAGCGACGATGACACAGTTTTTTGAACACTCCGAGGGCCAGGGGCGACCCACTCATCGCTCATCGCTATCCAACTGCTTGATGATGCCCATGAGGTCGAGTTCCTGCCAGGTGCGGTGGATTTTGCCGTCTTTCATGTCGTAGATCAGGATGCCCGTGGAGTTGAATTTTTTGCCTGTCGGCGGCACTCCGAACGCGTGGCCGACGTGAATGGCCGAAACTTCGTACCGGATGGCCACTTTGTCATCCGAAGCAAACAGGTGGGTGATGGTGAAGTGGGCATCCTTGAACGCTTTCTGGTAAAAATGCACGAATTCGCGCATGCCTTCGATGCCGGTGGTCTGGTCGGGCCGGAGCGGGTTGCCGTCGGCCCAATCGGGGGCGAAAACGCGCTCCAGCAGTTCTTCGTTGCGGTTGTGGTTCCAGCCATCCTCGAACCACAGGCGGACAGTTTCGGCATTTTTTTCCGCCATGCGGAGGTGGCGGGAGGCCGTGCATTGGCAGAGCAGCGCCATGCACAGAACCGATGCGGCAAAGACGTTCAAGTTTTTCATACGCACGGAAGTTTTGTTTGGCCAAATGTACTCCTTGCGGGTTGAATATGAATATGTTTGTGCGTTTAAACATGCTTGATCCGGTATTTTTTCGGCACTCCTATGCCCACCCGTTCTGAACCCGCCGATCACACTCTGTTTTGGAGCCAACCCGCTGCCGCTCTGTTTGCCGATCTGGACAGTTCGGCCACAGGACTATCCAGCGCCACAGCCGCCGAACGCCTGACAGCGCACGGCGCCAACCGGCTGGGAACGTCCACACTGGTGCGCCCCCTGAGCCTGCTGCTGGCACAGTTCAAAAGCCCGCTCGTACTGATTCTGATCTTTGCGGCACTCGTATCGGTGGCCACCGGCGCACTGGTGGACGCACTCATTGTGCTGGTCATCATACTGGCAAGTGCCCTGTTGAGTTTTTGGCAGGAGTACCACGCCGGCAATGCCGTAGAGCAACTGCGCCGCCGCATCCGGCTCCAGGCCGATGTGTTGCGCGACGGGCACACGGTGTCGGTGCCCGCAGAGGAAATTGTGCCCGGCGACGTGGTGCTGCTCAGTGCCGGCAGCCTGATTCCCGCTGACGGGCTGCTGCTTAAGGCCGACGATTTTTTTGTAAACGAAGCCGTGCTCACCGGCGAAACCTTTCCTGTGGAAAAAAAGCCCGGAGTGGTACGAGCCGACAGCCCGCTCCCGCAGCGCACCAATTGCGTGTTCATGGGAACCAATGTGCGCAGCGGCATGGCGCGTATGCTGGTGGTGCAAACCGGTAAAAAAACAGTGTTCGGCGCCGTGGCCGAGCGCCTGAACCTGCGCCCACCCGAAACGGAATTCGAGCGCGGCATCCGCCGTTTCGGCGCCATGCTCACGCAGGTGATGACCCTGCTGGTGTTGCTCGTGTTTGCCGCCAATGTATTTCTGGAAAAACCTGCCGTGGACTCGCTGCTCTTTGCCGTGGCGCTGGCCGTGGGCCTTGCCCCCGAACTGCTGCCTGCCATTCTGAGCCTGACCCTTTCGCGCGGGGCCATCCGAATGGCCAAACACGGTGTGATCGTGCGCAGGCTCTCTTCGCTGGAAAATTTCGGCAGCATGGACGTGCTGTGTACCGACAAAACCGGCACCCTCACGCAGGGCGTGGTGCAACTTGACGGCGCACTCGACACCGCCGGCAACCCTTCCGAAAAAGTGTTTCTTGCCGCCTGGCTGAATGCATACTTCCAAAGCGG
>JAEUUV010000270.1 GCA_016787285.1 Saprospiraceae bacterium
ATCTCCACCAAATACCGCTCCGCATCCAGGGCAGCCATGCAGCCCGTGCCCGCTGCCGTCACGGCCTGGCGGTAAATTTTGTCCTGCGCGTCGCCGCTGGCAAATACGCCGGGAATGTTGGTCAGCGAGCGCCCGGGCGTAGTCAGGATGTAGCCGCTTTCGTCCAGATCGAGCCAGCCTTTGAAAATATCCGTATTCGGCTGGTGCCCGATGGCTACGAAGAAGCCCGTGACAGGCAGCACCGTTTTTTCACCGGTCTTGTTGTTCACGATGCGCACGCCGTCCACCAAGTTTTCACCGAGCACTTCCTCCGGACTGGTGTTCCAGTGGACGACGAGGTTGGGGGTGTTCAACACGCGTTCCTGCATGATTTTGGAAGCGCGCATCTCGTCACGGCGCACGAGCAGGTGTACTTTCGAGCAAATTTTGGCCAAATAGGTACTCTCTTCCGCAGCCGTGTCGCCGCCGCCCACGATGGCTACTTCCTGTTTGCGGTAAAAAAATCCGTCGCACACAGCGCAAGCCGACACGCCGGCGTTTTGCAGCCGGTCTTCACCCGGAATGCCTAACCATTTGGCACTGGCCCCTGTAGCGATGATGACGGCCGGTGCATGAATTTCATGGCCGCTTTCCGACCACGCCTTGTGCATGGGGCCGGTAAAATCCACTTTCACAATTTTTTCTGTGCGGATATCCGTTTCAAAACGCTCAGCCTGGCGTCTGAAATCGTCCATCATTTCCGGTCCCATCCGTCCGTCGGGGTAGCCGGGATAGTTTTCCACGTCGTTGGTGATCATAAGTTGTCCTCCCGGTTGCGGGCCGGTGTAGAGGACGGGTTTGAGGCCCGCGCGGGCAGCATAAATAGCGGCTGTGTAGCCGGCAGGGCCGGAGCCGATGATGAGGCATTTGACTTGTTCCATAATGAGCGCAAAAGTACGCGCACTAACACGGAACATAAGCACCCGGTTGGGGATTGAATGGTACTTTTTCGCGAAATTGTTCGACAATGGACTCCCCTGCCGATTTGGAATTACCGACCGAAAACGTCTACTTTCGCGCTTCCTTCTTTTTCCTTCGTTGCTGTTGATCGTGTGAACCAATTTAATTCATTCAAAATCAACACCGCACATGCAACAGTACGAGCAATTACTCAAGTCCAACAAAGATTGGGCGGAACGAATGGTCCAGCAAGACCCGATGTTCTTTGAAAACTTAGTGGACGTCCAGCGCCCTGCCTTCCTCTGGATCGGTTGCGCCGACAGTCGTGTGCCGCCCAACGAAATCACCGGCACACGCCCGGGGGATATTTTTATCCACCGTAACGTAGCCAACTTGGTCATTCACACCGACATGAACATGCTCAGCGTGCTCCAATACGCTGTGGAGGTTTTGGAGGTGAAACACGTCATCGTGTGCGGGCACTATGGCTGCGGCGGGGTGAAAGCCGCCATGAGCCGACACTCATTCGGCCTGATCAACAAGTGGTTGCGCCACATCAAGGACGTATATCGTTTGCATGTGGATGAGTTGGCCTCCATCGAATCCGACGAAGCGCGCCTGAACCGCCTGATCGAAATTAACATCATGGAACAAGTGAACAATCTGGCCGATACGTCCATTATCCAGCGCGCCTGGAAAGCCCGTAATGCACCGCACCTGCACGGTTGGGTGTATGACTTGCACAACGGCATCATTAATCCGTTGATTGAAATACCGGCCAACTCCAAACTGGAACACGAGATTTACGAATACGACGATCTGGACGTGCAGCACTAAATTCTTCTTACAAATACCTATGCAACAACCTGCCCTCAACCTCGAAGCCGCCAAAAACACCGATGCCATGCAGTTGGCTGTCGGAAAAATGAACCGCCTGCTAAACCAGATTCAGGAAGGCGGCGGCCCAAAGCGCATCGAAAAACTACACAAAGAGGGCAAAATGACCGCCCGCGAACGCATAGACTACTTGCTGGACGAAGGTTCGCCCCGCATCGAAGTCGGCGCGTTCGCGGGTTTTGAAATGTATGCCGAACACGGCGGTTGCCCCGCCGCCGGCGTGGTGGTGACAATCGGCTACTTGCGCGGGCGGCAGGTAATCGTGGTGGCCAATGATGCCACCGTGAAAGCCGGCGCCTGGTTTCCCATCACCGGCAAAAAGAACCTGCGCGCCCAGGAAATTGCCATGGAAAACCGCCTGCCCATCATTTATCTGGTGGACTCGGCGGGCGTGTACCTGCCCATGCAGGACGAAATTTTCCCCGACAAGGAACACTTCGGACGCATTTTCCGCAACAACGCCAAACTCTCCTCGGCGGGCATCCCGCAGATCGCCGCCATCATGGGCGCCTGCGTGGCCGGTGGCGCGTACCTGCCCATCATGTCCGATGAGGCCCTCATCGTGGAAGGCACCGGCTCGGTATTTCTCGCCGGGCCGTACCTCGTGAAGGCCGCCATCGGTGAAAATGCCGACAAGGAAGTGCTCGGCGGAGC
>JAEUUV010000279.1 GCA_016787285.1 Saprospiraceae bacterium
GTACGGTACCGAATATGGCGAAAACAGAAACTCCCCATGTCTACTTTTGAGGACAACATCGATAGTTTGAATAAACACTGGATTAAACATTTGATTCTCATGGCCATTAGGGCTGCCTAAAATGGCTAAAGTCGAAATAAGAGCGTGTTTAAATTTTAGTCACCGGGCTGCAAGCGGCAAATTTTGCTTCATGCTGCGTTAAAATTTTCGCCGTAGGCACCCGGCTACGGCTGCAAATTTTGCCTTGCCTGAAACAAAATTTGCTCGCTTTCGCCTCGGCACTAAAATTTAAACACGCTCTTATGCCGGGCATCTCGCGGCTCCGCATTCATCCGACGACAAATTCGTCGGATGAAGAGTCCGGGCCCCGGCCAACTTTTAGGCCGGGTCTCGACTAAAACTTTCGATATTTGCGCGTTTTTTAAAGCACCGCACGTCATGGCAAAAAGCAAAGGCAAACCAACGCCGCAGCCCCAGATCAAACGCAGCATACCCGCCGACAAACCGGCCGCACCCAAAAAACAGCGGGCGACGGTTCCGCTTACTGCTACTTTTATGCCCGATTTTTGGCAGCAGCACTGGATTCCGGCCCTGCTATTGGCGGTGCTGGCCTTCGTGCTCTACGGCGCTTCCGTCAAGTACGGCTACATTCTGGACGATCAGATGGTGATCTGGCAAAACGCGTACGTGCAAAAGGGCTTTTCCGGCATCGGCGACATTTTCGGCTATGACAGTTTCATGGGCTATTTCCAGAAAAAGGAAAACCTGCTCCTGTTGGAAGGCGGGCGCTACCGTCCGCTGTCGCTGGCTACGTTTGCTGCCGAGGTCGGCATTTTCGGTAAAGACCATCCAGGAATCAGCCACTTCATCAATATCCTGCTGTATGGCCTCACGGGTGTGGTGCTGTACCGCATCCTGCTGGGCTTTTTCCCGCTGGGCGAAAACGGGCGCTGGTATTTCAGCGCCGCGTTCATCGGAGCGCTCCTGTTCGTAGCACACCCGCTGCACTCCGAGGCCGTGGCCAACATCAAGGGCCGCGACGAAATTCTCGCGCTCCTGTGCAGCCTCGCCGCGCTGTACACATTTTTGAAATACTTCGATACCGACAGCCAAACCTGGCGCTGGCTCTCCGGCCTGTTCCTGTTGTTCGGCCTGTTTGCCAAGGAAAACGCGCTCACGTTTCTGGCGGTAATCCCGCTCACAGCCTGGTTTTTTGCCAAATTGCCGGCGCGTCGGATTGCGATCGCCGGCGCCCCTTTGTTTGTGGCGGTACTCCTGTTCGTCGTAATACGTTACCAAGCGCTGGGTTTCATGCTCGACCACGGTAAGGCCATAAGCGACTTGATGAACAACCCCTTCCTCGGCATGACGGGCGGGGAAAAACTCGCCACAATTTTCCTCACACTCGGCTGGTATGTGAAACTGCTGTTCTGGCCGCACCCGCTCACCCACGATTACTACCCCTACCACGTGCCCAAGGTGGGTTGGGACGACTGGCGTGCACTGGCCTCGCTGGCGCTGTACCTTGGCATGGGCATCTGGGCGGTGCTCAAACTGCGCACCCGCAACGTACCCGCCTACGCCATGGCGTACTGGCTGATTACGCTGAGCATTGTGTCCAACCTGTTTGTGAAAGTGGGTACGTTTATGAACGAGCGTTTCGCCTTTATGCCCTCGGTCGCGTTTGCGCTGCTGGTCGGCTGGTTTCTGGCAGAAAAAGTGCCCGCCTGGTTCAAGGAACAACCCAACCGCCCTTACCTGCTGGGGGTAGGACTGACCGCCCTTTTGGTGGGCGCATTCGGGTGGCTGACCCTGAAACGTGTACCGGTTTGGGAGAACAAAATGGCGCTCAACCGGGCTGCCGTGGCGGTATCACCCAACAGCGCGCGCTCTCATTGCTTTTTGGTCACGGCACTGTACGAAGACAGGTATTTGGCCAAAGACATCAACCCTTCAGAGAAAGCCAAATTGGTGGACACGATGGAGTACCACATCAACCGCTCGCTGGAAATCAACCCGAATTACGGCTCTGCTCTGGTGATGAAAGGCGCCATCGCTGCCGCCCGTTTCGAGCAGGACAAGCAGATGGACAAGCTGTTCCACGAGTTCGGCATCCTGCTGGAAAAGATTCCGAACAACGCCAACTTCCGACCGTTCTTCGACAAGTACATGAAGTATTTGGCGACCAGTGGTGGCAACCCGAACAAAATCAATTCGTTTTGTTATCGGATGGGCTACGAGTATTTTTTCAAGGAAAAAAAGGACACCAACAACGCTATTGCCATACTGGAGTTTGCCCTGCCCACTCAGTGGGAAAACGAGCGTGTGTTGAACGCGCTCTCCGAGGTGTACGCATCCATCGGGAACACGGAGAAATCTGCTGAAATGAAGGCTCGGGCAGAGGCGTCGGCGAAGGTGCTTTACCGATAACATCATGCTCCGCGATATACGATCAATTCCTCTCCCCGACCTCGAAGTGCTTTTCGCTTCGTGGAACGAGCCGCGCTTCCGCGCGAAACAGCTCTACGAGTGGCTCTGGGCCAAGTCGGCTACAGAATGGGAAGCCATGACGAACCTTTCCAAAGACCTGCGCGCCCGTTTGCGCGCGGAGTTCTCGTTCCACACCCTGCGCGAAGATACCGTGCAGCACAGCGCCGACGGCACCATCAAAACCCGCTGGATCACCCACGACGGCCACCGCATCGAGAGCGTGCTCATTCCGGTGCCCGAAGACGAGCGTTTCACCGTGTGCGTCAGCACTCAGGTGGGGTGCAGCCTGACCTGCGCGTTTTGCGCCACCGGGCGTATGGGCCGCAAGCGCAATCTGGAAGCGTACGAAATCTACGACCAGGTCACCCTGGTGAACAAACAGTGTCTCGAAGCCTTCGGGCGCCCGATTACCAACGTGGTGTACATGGGCATGGGCGAGCCGCTGCTCACTTACGCCAACACAATGGAAAGCGTCGCCCGGCTTACCGCGCCGCCGCCGGCGGGCCTGGGCATGTCGGCCCGGCGACTCACCATAAGCACGGCGGGCATCGCCAAAATGATCCGCAAACTGGCCGACGACGGTTTTCGCAGCAACCTTGCCCTCAGCCTGCATGCTGCCGACGATCGCAAGCGCAACGAGATCATGCCCATCAACGAGAGCAACAGCCTCGAAGTGCTCATGGATGCGCTGGAGTATTTTTACCAAAAAACAAAGTGCCGCATCTCCTTCGAGTACATCGCCTTTGAGCGCTTCAACGACACCATCGAAGACGCCGCCAACCTCGTGCGGCTATGCCGCCGCAAGTTCCCGGTACGGGTCAACATCATCGAATACAATCCGATTGACGGGGCTGTTTTTGAAAAATCGGACGAGAATCGCCTGAACGCCTTCGCGGCATACCTGTCTCAAAAGGGCGTGACGGTAACCGTGCGCCGCAGCCGGGGCAAGGATATTGACGCGGCCTGCGGGCAGTTGGCGAATAAATGATTGGGTTACCGGCCGGGGCGTTAGAACTTTCCAACCTCCTTTTTATGCGCGTTGTGCTTCAACGATGGTCTCCTCGTGCAGGATATCGTAGAGCAGGTCGTGGTATTCGGGGAAGTCCGGCAGGTTGTTGTGGCCGGCGCCTTCGATCGGGATCAGGCGAATATTTCCGGGGACAAGTCGGCGCAACATTTCACTTTGACGGTACGGAATCAGGCGATCCTTTCGTCCGTGCAGGATGAACACAGGACACTGTACTTTTTTGATAAAAAGATCGGTGCGGATGTGGTAACGAAGCAGCCGGCGGATGGGCAGGAGGAACCCGTACCGGGTGATGTGGTACAGAAAAGAGTAGTACGGGCAATCGAGAATAAGCATCCTCGGGCTGTTCCACGACGCGACGCGAGTTGCCAGCCCGCTGCCCAGAGAGCGCCCGTACAGCACGATCCGTGTTTCGCCGTACTGCGCAGCCAGCCACTTGTACACCTGTTGGAGATCGGCATACAGAATATCCTCCGTGCGTCGGCCGCGACTCTTGCCGAAACCCCGGAAGTCGAGGATAAAAAAATCGTAGCCCTTGCCTACGAAGTCTTTGGCAAACTTGCCCCAACCCTTGATGCTGCGCGAATTTCCCTTGATGTAAAACACCACGCCCTTGCTGTTGGGCACCCGGAAATGCAGGGCATTCACCACGCCGCCGTCTTCCATATCGAAATTGACTTCTGAAAACGGAAACGGGTACTGATACGTAAACCAATGCGGCAGCCGTTCGGGCCGGAAGAAAAACAGGTCTTGCGCGAAATAGAACAGTACGCACAGCGCGGTGTACGCAGATGCCACCCAAATGGCAATGGAAAACCAGAAGTCAAGGGAGGATTCCATGCGGCGAATGTAGGGAAGGCGGCGCTATTTTTTCTCAGCGGAGTTTTAGCGGCTGTTTGAAATCCAGTTGCCGCGCTACAACACTTTTTCAAGGATGGCAAATTCCAATGCTTGTTGCGGTACCCCGTATTGGGGCGGAGCATTGTAGGGTTCGTATTCCCCGGTGGGGCGGTAGCCATGCCGTTCGTACCAGGCTAAGAGTTCGTGCCGCGGGGTGAGCACCCGCATATACACGGCGCGACAACCCAATCGGCGCGCCCGTTCTTCGGCGGCTTGTAGCAGTATTTTTCCGATGCCCTGTCCTTGCAGTTCCGGCCACACGGACAACATGCCGAGGTACAGCCGATTCCCGCGTTTTTCCAGAAACACGCATCCACTCAGGTTGCCGGCCTCATCGGCGGCCTTTAGGATGACCGCGTCGGGCCGGGCCATGAGCGCGGCGAGGTCGTCGGCGTCGGTGCGGATGTCGCCCGCGAGTAAATCGGCTTCGGTAGTCCAGCCCCGGCGGGAGGGCTCGCCGCGGTAGGCGCTGTTCACGAGTTGCAGCAGCGTGGGGATGTCGGATGGTGTGGCGGTGGTGAGCATGGGCAAAAGTGAGATACTTATGCTTACCTTTGCAAGTAAATCACGAGTTCAATGGATCATTCCGGCTTCTCCCTTGCTGAACAAATACTGGAGCGCCCCGACGCGGTGCTTCAATTTCAGCATATCCAAAAAACACTCACCGAGGAAAAAGAGCGGCGCCAAGAATTCTACGAATGGATACAGGAGGATACCAAAGCCGAATTTATCAATGGAGAAATTGTGATTCATTCTCCGGTCAAGCGCAGGCATTGGAAGGTATCTGATTTGTTGTCAAGCATTCTCAGTGTTTATGCCCGCATAAATAAACTGGGAAGTGGGGGTGTCGAAAAAGTCATGATCTCCCTTACCCGCAACGACTACGAGCCCAACCTGGTTTTTTTCTCTGCCGAAAAAGCCGCCGCGTTCGCCGATGACCAGGTGCTGTTTCCGGCACCGGATTTCGTGGTCGAAATCATTTCCAGAAAAACGGCGTCCATTGACCGGGGTATTAAAAAAAGCGACTACGCGCTGCACGGCATACGCGAGTACTGGATCATTGACCCGGCGAAAATGCGCATCGAACAGTACATCCTGCCTGCAGGCGATCAGGAATATTTCCCTGCCAAAATTCACCAGTACGGCCACATCATCGAAAGTTATGCGATCCCCGGGTTTGCCATTCCTGTCGAGGCGGTTTTTGAAGAAGCCGCCAATGTAGAGGCGCTTCGTAGTATGATGAAAGGCTAAAGACTGCTCTAAAACCTAAAAACCAAAACCTTCACCCGCCGAAGCCTTGGCGAAGGAGGGCAAAACTAAAACACCGCTCTCACCTGCGCCCGCCCCACATGCACCGTCCGGTTTTCACCCGTTTGGCGGCCCTCGTAGTTCAGGCTGAGTTGTACGGAACGCGACAACTGCCGGTCGAGGTTCAGGCTCCAGAGGAGGTTTTTGCCGTTTTGCAGCCCATCCAGCATGGCGTACGCCACGGGAGAATTGGGCACGCCGGAATAATTTACCTGCACAAAATTAGCCCGGGCACGCAGGGAGGTGACCGCCCGAAAGCCGCTGCTGTTGGGTTTGCCGGGCGGGTTCCAGGTCAGTTCGGCGCTCCAGTCGTTTTGCCGGGCGGTTTCGCCGGAGGGTTGCGTATTGCGCCCGTCCTGCCAGGCGTAGGCAGCCACGAGGCGGAACGCCCGTGTAGGCAGCCAGGTCAATTTTGGAATTGCTTTCCAGTAACCCACAGCATAGTCGCGGGCGTTGAACTGCTCGCTGTCGTTGTCGCGATGCCCGCGCACGAGGTCGAGTTCGGCACTCCAGCTCCGGCTGAAATTGAGGCGCCCGTGCAGCGTCCAGTCGGCTAATCGGCGGCTCTCGGCGCCGGTGCTGACGGCCGAGCGGCTGCGGTTGTCGTTCCAGGCCAAGGAAGCATCCCAGGCGGGATTTGCCCGGTTGAAATACAGCACGTGCCGCGTGACCGCCGACACCGCCACCAGCGCCGTATCGGCCACGGCAATATCGAACGGGTTCCAGGCCGATTCTTCGCGGGCAGTTGCCAGTACCCGGCGGCTGATCTGCAGGTTGCTTTGGATGGAAAACCGCGCCAGTAGCCGCTGCCACGGTTTTTTCGACTGCACCCACAGCGCGCGCGGGTCGAGGCGCAGACTTTGGTTCAGCGCGGTGTTGTTGGTGCGCACGTAGTCGGGCGTGGTCACGGCCACACGCACATAACCGGCCTGATCCTGAAACACGGCAATTTCCATCTCGTCCACGGTCAGCACGCTGTCCTGATTGCGGTCTATCCAGGTGTACTGCCCCTCGCCGGGGTTCACGCGCAGGTAGTTGTACTCCACGCGCGGCGTCTGGCCCGAACTGATCTCGTAGCCCGTCGTAAATGTGACCGCGTTTTTCCAGGCCGACACGGAGTAGTCCACCCGCCCGAGGTAGGTTTCCTGCGGGGCGAGGGTAGTCAGTTTGGTGTCCAGTACGCGGAGTTGGCGCCACGACACATTCCACAAAAGCGATTGGGTGACACCACCCGACGCGGCAGGGCTGCCCGTCCAGGCGCCGTTCACATTCGCTTCGTCCACGGCGGTATTTTTAGAAAATCCTGCTCCGGATGGCACGAAGTCGTTGCGGTGCATCCAACTGAGGCTCCATTTCCAGGGGCGTGCCCCCTCCACGGTTTGCCAATACAGGCGCCCCAGATCGTACCAGAAACTGGCCTTGTTCAGGGTGTCGGCCCCGGCGGAGCGGCGTTCGTTGCGTTCGCGTTCGCCATACATGCCGAGTTTGAACAATGGTTTTTTATCGGCCCGGAAAAATGTTTTGCCCACATCGAATTTGGGCCTCGTAAAGTACGTGCTTTCCGCCTGCCCTTCGGAGTCGAGGAAGTTGGCTTCCGCCAAAATATCGAACCCGCCGCGCTGGATGCGCAGTAGTGCCAGGTGCCGGACGCCGTCGTAGCGGCCCTCGCGCACGAATGTTCCAAACTCGTAGCGCGCGTTGCCCCAGTCCTTGCGCGTAGCAGTCAAGCCGCCTTTGGCCCAGTGTTCGGTAGCCACACTGTCGGTTGCGCCGATGTTCCAGT
Source organism: Saprospiraceae bacterium (assembly GCA_016787285.1). Lineage (GTDB taxonomy): Bacteria > Bacteroidota > Bacteroidia > Chitinophagales > Saprospiraceae > M3007. The sequence goes on from JAEUUV010000279.1 coordinate 7,509, forward strand.
CGCGCACAAATTCAGCCGGGCGGTAGGGATTCAGGGAGGAGAAACGTTTTCCGGCATACTCGTAGGTAGCATTGGCCTGGATGTCCCAGCCTTTGGCGGCTGTCGCCGGAAACAGGTTTTGCCGCAGGCTGAGAAAACCGCCGAGGCCCGCGTTGTCGGCATCGGCGAGCGGCGAAAACCGGTTGAGGTCGCGGTTGCTCAGGGCCAGTTCGGCGCGCAGGGCGCTGGTCTTCGAAGGCTCCCATTCAGCGCCGGCAGCAAATAATTGTCGTGCTTCCGGGGCGATAAGCCGCACCACCGGCTCGAAATTGCCCCTGGGTTGGCAGGTGGCCGGATCGGGCGCCACCCAGCGGAACACGCGCCCGTTGGCGCCCGATTGCACCTGCACGTAGTTGCCCTGACCCTGCGGCACTTCGGTAAAACGAGCCGAAAAGCGGGCTTTTTCCGCATCAGTGGAGTACACCAGCACCGACACCGATGCGCCACATGCCAGGGTATCCACAGCCTGATACAGCACCCGCCCCGGGTCAAGCACGGCATCGGCAGCGAGGGTGTCAATGCCCGAGGCGTAGGCGCTGAGCAGGTCGTCGCCCACTTCGGCGAGGCGACGCCGTTGCTCGGGACTCAGGTCTTGCGCGCCGCCGGCACTGCGGCTGTCCTGCTCGGAGTAGGCGTGCAGGTAAAAACGGCCTTTGGCGTGCCGGTATTCGGCGTCGGCCAGAAGCGTGGAGCGCAGATAGGCCTGCACGGCATATTCGAACTCGACGATAATGCGGCTGTCTTTGGAAATCAGACGCCGGGGTGTGAAGGTCAGTTCGCCGAGGTTGTAGTCCATCACGTAGTCGTCGTCGAGGCCGCGGCGCAGCAACATGCCGTCTACAAACACTTTTTCGGTGCCGGCCAGCACAATGATAAACCGCTCGCCCTCGGCGCCCTGGAGGCGATATGGCCCCTGGTTCCCCTCCTGTCCGGCGATGATCTGGCGGTTGAATTTGCCCCGCGAGACAGCGGCGGCTGCGCGCAGTTTTGAGTTTTGTGTGTTGCCCTCCTTCGCCAAGGCTTCGGCGGGTGAAGATTTTGAGTGGGAAAACTCCGAGAGCAGCATGCCGCCCTGCACGCGTTTGAAATAGTTGGAAAAATAGCCGTTGGGGCGGGTCAGGTCGAAATCGCCGGCAAGCAGGGCGTGGTTTTTCCGCTTGAGTTGGATAAAAATACGGTCGAACTCCTGTAGTTGCCGAGTCGTGCCGTCGGGTTGCAGGGGCACGGAATTGTCGGACAGGGCGGCGGTGATTTCAATATCGTTTCCCAGGCGTCCGCTGAGTTGCAGGTTGAGGTTGGAGTTGAACGCGAGGTTCTGGTTGTTGCCAAAACTCAAACCGCGGGTGTACGCGCCGGTAGACACCAGTCCGGATGATTCCCAGGGTTTGGTCGCCGGGGTGTAGGGCGAGTAGTCGAAGGCAATGTCGTTATCGTCCATAGCCCCGCGGATGACCGTGGTGTCGAGCCGTCGCAAGGGTGCGGCGAGGTCGGCGGGCAACACGCGGTAGGTCACAGAGATGCGTTCAGCGGACGGGTTTGTTTGGCGCAGCCGGGCTGTGTCTATGCGCAGCCGGTTATTTTCCAAAGAAAAAGTTGTGGAATCGAGCCTCAGACCGGTAACCGAATCGGCCACAGAAATCAATGGCGGCGCGATCGTCGGCGTATCCAGCACCTGCACCGGCAGCCAGGCATCCAGTGTGCGGGTGCGCAGGTTGGAGAGCGGGGTTTGGGCGTGCAGGAAGCAGGGGAGGAGCAAAAGGAGCACAGTCCCACCCCTAAAAAATACGCGTATCAGGAAATCTCGCATGCTCCGAAACGGACGCCGGACGTGCATGCTGCGTTGCCTGAACGGGAAAAAGTCACAGTACGCCACTATTGGCCGTTGTCTTCAAAAAGCGGTTTGACGGCTGCCGAGTCAATGGGTGGAATGCCCGGGGGTTTCACCGGTCGAAAGGGGTGCCGGTTGCGAAGTGAGTCGTTTACTTCCGCGAGGGCCTCGTAGAGCAGCAATGAATCCGCGATGCGTCCGGCTTCAACCAGCAGGGCGGCCCGGCATTTCGGCGCCTCTTTTTTCCGGAATTCGGCTACCTGCTCGGCTACTTTTTCCTGAACAATGCGCTCCTTGTTGCCCGAGCAGGCAAGGCAGGACAACAGGCAGATGCCGAGGAATGTGCGGAAAACGTGTGGCACGAGCATGTCGGTTGTTATCGGCTTGTAAAAATATTACGCGGCTTCTGCCTGCAATTTCGCAGCGTTGTCTGCCAGGGTCAGCGCCTCGATAATGCCCTCCAGATCGCCTTCCACCACCTTGTCGAGGTTGAAGTTTTTGTTGTCGCCTTCGAGGCGGTGGTCGGTCACGCGGTTTTGCGGCCAGTTGTAGGTACGGATTTTTTCGGAGCGGTCGCCCGACCCTACGAGGCTGCGGCGCTGGGAAGCCAGCGCGGATTGCTGCTGGTTTTGTTGCATGTCGCGGATTTGCTGGATCAGGCGGCCCATGGCTATTTCGCTGTTTTTGTGCTGCGAACGGCTCTCGGTACTTTCCGCCACCACGCCCGTGGGCAAGTGGGTGTAGCGCACGCCCGACTCCGTCCGGTTCACGTGCTGACCGCCGGCGCCGCTGGCGCGAAACACGTCGCGGCGCAGGTCGTCCTTGCGGATATTTACCTCCTCCGGCTCCATAATGGGCAACACGGCCACCGTGGCCGCCGAGGTATGCACGCGGCCTTTGGCTTCCGTCTCGGGGATGCGCTGCACACGGTGGGCGCCCGATTCAAATTTGAGTTTGCTGTACACATTGTCGCCACTCACCTCCAGCACCACCTTGGCAAAACCGCCGACGGAGCCGGGACTTTCGTCGAGCACTTCCACCTCCCAGCCCTGTTGCTGGAAAAAACGCAGGTACATGCGGTACAGGTCGCCGGCGAAGAGGGCCGCCTCGTCGCCGCCGGCACCGGAGCGGATTTCCACGATCACATCTTTTTCGTCTTCGGGGTCCTTGGGCACCAGCAGGGTTTTGATTTCTTCTTCCAGGGTTTCCACAAGAGGTTCGAGTTCGGCGATTTCCTCGCGGGCCATTTCGCGCATGTCGGGGTCTTTCTCGGCGGCCAGCACTTCACGTGCGCTGTTCAGGTTGGACAATGCTTTTTCGTACCGACCGAGGGTTTCCACGATGGGCTGGAGTTTTTTGTACTCCTTGTTCACCCGTTTGGAACGCTCCGCGTCGCCGACGATCTCGGGATCGGAGAGTTGCTCTTCGAGGTGCAGGTATTTGTCGCGTATGGCCTTGAGTTTGTCCAGCATGGTGTGCGGTAAAAATTGGGCGGCAAAGGTACGTGACTGTTTGAATTTAAGTGGCGGTGCTGCATTCGGCATCGAAATTCAATGCCGCTCCAGGCAGTATTTTTTTTAACAAAACCTAAACAAGATGCAAACAACATCCTGTGTACCGGAGCAGTTTGATAGCATCTTTTCAAACAAACGTACCCGACACGAACGATTTGCCTATGCGGATTTGATGGACACCAACCTTCTCTGCTTTCTGTTCATCTTTAAAATCATCCGTTATGCACGTCCGCATCAGTATCCCGTCCTTTGTTGCTTTCTGCCTCCTCGCTTCTGTATTTGTTGCCTGCCAAAAAGAGGAGGATTTTCCCGAAACACAATTTTCCGAACAGGAACTGGCCGAACTCGCCGGTCAAACCTGCCTGACGCAAGACCCCGCCGACCTTGACTATGTACTTTCGTCCGACGGCGCCGATGACCGCGCTACAGGCCTGAAAAACAAATTCTGGACGCCCGGCCAAACGCTCCGGGTGCGTTTCCTGAACGGAAGCAGCGCCCTGCAAGCCAAAGTCATGGGCTACGCCAAACAATGGGAAAGTTTTGCCAACATCAAATTTGCCCAGGTGAGTAGCGGCACTTCCGAAATCCGGATCGCCTTCGACAATGCCGGCCACTGGTCGTATGTGGGCAAAGACAACCTGAGCATTGCGCAAAACCAGAAAACTATGAACCTGCAATTCGGCGCCAACACCACCGAAACCGAAATACGCACCACCACCCTGCACGAGTTTGGTCACGCCCTCGGGCTTGGCCACGAACACCAGAATCCTGTAGTCAATATTCAATGGAAAACTGCCGCCGTGTACGCCTACTACGCCCAGATGGGCTGGTCGCAGCAGCAGGTGAATCAGCAAGTTCTGACCAAGTATCAGGGCGTGCAGGTACAGCACACCAACCACGATTCCAAATCCATCATGCAGTACCCGGTACCGGCATCGCTTACCCTGAACAACGCAGGTATCCCGTGGAACACCCAACTGTCGGCTACCGACAAGGACTTTATCGGCAAAATGTACTCCAGCCAACGCATCCGGGTACGTCACGCCGCCACGACAACCAACCCGATTAAGTTCAGCCTCAACGGCGTGTACTACACACTTGCAAAAAATGAATCGGTGATGGCCCCGGTAAAAACCACCGGCAACCAACTTGCCATCTGGGAATGCATCGGCTCCAACTGTGTGTGGGACAATGCCTACCAGCCCCTGCTCACCAAAAACTACCGCATCGCCAATGTGGGCACAACGGGCAATATGACCTTAGTGGCGGAATAGGGAAAAATGTCACAGAGGGAACAGAGGCGCACAGCGTTTTTGTTCCCTCTGTGATACTTGCTCAATCTACTTTGCACTAAACAGCCCAACGATAAACAAAAACCCCAGCACCAGCACCGCTCCGATCACCAAAGGGGCTAGGCCGAACAGCGCCGCCCAGCGTTGCGAATCGCTCAGCGCCGAGCCGTGACGAATCAGCAGAATGAGGCACTTGATGCTCAGCGCCAGCATCACGATTCCAACGGCTCCCTGTGCCACGCTGACATTGTCGCTCCAGCGGATGGATGCGGGCAACAGTTTCGGCACCACGACCATCGCCAGCATCAGCCCCCAGACCCAGCCCGACCAAAGCGGCAACTGCTCCGGCGACCAACCGCGCACAAAAACCCACACCGCTACGGCAATGCCTGCCAACAGCAAAAAAAGGATGGAAAACGCTTCGAGAGTGGACATGGCAGAAAGGCGTTGATTCAGGTGAAAAGACGGTTTGCGGTCGTTCATGGCAAGGTTTAGGCCGGTTGCTGATTTACGTCATCTTCCGCCGACAAGTCGCGCAGGAGTTTCGCGGTCAAAAAAACGGTGTTTTTATGAAAACAATCGCACTGATTCTGGGCTGCTTTCTGACCACTGCCGCTATCGCGCAGGAAAGAACAACAGAAAACAGGTTTACAGCCGGACTTGAACTGGACGTACTCCCGTACGCCACCGGGGGATATTTTGGCGCCTTTTGGGCCGGAAAGGGGCACTGGCGCGGTCGGCTGATTGTGGCCAAAGCCATCAAGCCCGATTTTTTGTTGCCCGACAACTACTCGGACAACCACATCCGCGCCTACGCCCTGCTGGCCGACTACTTTTTTCAGCCCGACTTCCGGGGCTGGTGGCTGGCCGGCGGGCTGGTGCACTGGGATGCAGAAATCCGCCACGATCCCGACCAGCGTTCCAGCGGGTACAAAAGTTACCTGCTCTCCGGAGGCGCGGGCTACAACTGGAAGTTTTACCGCAATTTTTACCTCAGTCCCTGGGTCGGGTTGCATGTGCGCGTGGCGGGCGACGACGAAGTGGCGTTTCCTGCCGGCGCCTACAAGCCGCCTGTGCTCAATCCGGAGGCTTCACTAAAGGTGGGCTGGCATTTTTAATTTTGCCAGGCTTGTCATCCCTCCGTCGGAACGTGTTGCTTCAATTCTTCACGAACAGCCAGCCTCTCACTTTAGAGCGGCATCCCGCAACCGTTGCAAAAACGGCGATGCAAAGATGAAGGATTGCAGGTTCTCGTTGTCGCTTTCGAGTACCTCGTCGCGGTTGCCGCTCCATTCGAGTTGGCCTTCGTAAAGGAAACAGATGTTGTCGCCGTTTTCCATCACCGAGTTCATATCGTGGGTATTAATGATGGTGGTGATGTTGTTTTCCACGGTAATGCTGCGGATAAGTTCGTCAATCACGAGTGCAGTTTTGGGGTCGAGGCCGGAGTTGGGTTCGTCACAGAACAGGTACTTGGGTTCCAGTACGATAGCCCGGGCGATGCCGACGCGTTTCTGCATGCCGCCGGAAAGTTCGGACGGGTATTTTTTGTTGTTGCCGGCGAGGCTGACGCGATCAAGGCAGTAGTTGACGCGATCCAGTTTTTCCTTCGGCGTGTGGTTGGTAAACATGTCCAGCGGGAACCGGATATTTTGCTCTACCGTAAGCGAATCGAACAAGGCCGACCCCTGGAACAACATGCCGATTTTCATGCGGATAGCCCGCATTTGCTTTTTATCCAAGGAGGTAAAATCCGTATCGTCGTACCACACGGTACCGCTGGAGGGCTTGAGCAGGCCGACAAGTATTTTAACCAGCACCGTCTTGCCGGAGCCGGAACGTCCGATGATGAGGTTGCACTTGCCCGCCTCGAAGAGGAATGAAATGCCCTTGAGCACCTGCTGGTCACCGAAAGATTTGACTATATTTTCTGCCCGAATCATGGGTTGTTTCTGAGTTTTTTTGTGCGTTGCGCGCTTGTAGAGAAATGCGTCACAGAGGCTCACAGAGACTTGGAGTACACAGAGTTTTTTGTCATCTTGAAAAAAACCGTCCACTCTACGATTTTTGAAAAAACTCTGTGTACTCCAAGTCTCTGTGAGCCTCTGTGACACTTTGAATCTTACAGCGGCAACGCCGAATAGCGTTCCACGAAAGCATTGAGTTCGTCCACCATGCGCGGCGAGCCGATGGCGATGGTGCAGCGCTGGTGCAGTTCCCGGGGTTCCATGTCGAGGATGCGTTTGAGTTGGGTAGTGAGGGACTTGCCTCCTGCCTGCTCAATGACCATCGAAAGCGGGTTGCACTCATACAGCAGGCGCAGTTTGCCCTTGGGGTACTTGCGCGTGCTGGGGTAGAGGAATATTCCGCCCTGAATCAGGATGCGGTGGATGTCGCTGACCATGGAGCCGATGTAGCGAAGGCCGTAGTTCTGGTCGCTGCAATGGTCTATGTAGCGGCGCATTTCGAGGTCGAATTTGGAATAATAGCCCTGGTTGACGGCATAGAACTGGCCGTTGTCCGGGATGCGCATGTTGCGGTGGCTGAGGCAAAACTCGCCGATGCTGGGGTCGAGGGTGAAGCCGTTCACGCCGTGGCCGGTGGTGTACACGAGGATGGTGGAGGTGCCGTACAGCACATATCCGGCAGCCACCTGCCGGGTACCCGGCTGAAGAAAATCTTCCCGGGTGGCGGGGCCGGACGGGTCGCTTTTGCGGCGATAAATAGCGAAAATGGTGCCTACGGAAACGTTCACGTCAATATTGGACGAGCCGTCAAGCGGGTCGAACAACACCACGTAGTTGCTGGCTTTGTTGTTGACCGACGCGACCTGAATGATGTCTTCGTTTTCCTCGGACGCGATGGCGCAGCATTCGCCGCTGTTCTGGAGGCACTCGATCAATTTGTCGTTGGCGTACACGTCGAGTTTCTGCTGGGTGTCGCCCGAGGCATTGTCGCTGCCGTCAGCCACGCCGATGATGTTGACCAGGCCGGCCTTATTCACCTCGCGGTTGATGATTTTGGCGGCCACACCGATGTCGCGCAGCAAACCGGTAAGTTCGCCGGTGGCGTACTCAAAGTCTTTTTCCGAACGAATGATGAACTCGTCGAGCGTGACGATACGGTTGCCGGGCTGTGGCGCCGCCGGGGCGGGAGTTGAAGTTCCGTTTGCCGATGTTTTTTTTGTCGTGGTGGCCATGATGCAATCTGGTTGGAAGGTTTCTGGTTAGAGGGTTTAGCCGCCGTAGCCTTGGCGAAGGTGGGTTTCGAACTATTTGCCCACGGGTTTAGCCGCCGTAGCCTGGGCAAGGCAGGTTTCGGATTATTCACCCCTGGCTGCCGGGCTTGGTTGAAGACGGGCAAAAGTAGGGAAAAGTTTTTTCCGGGGGATTATTTTGCCCACCGCTTACGGCTCCGGTATGCACCGTGAAAAGCGCTACCTTTGCACCGCATGGTTTTCAAAAAATTACGGTCGGGCGTACCGGTTGACGACACCGGATTCGACGCCCTGTATCCCGAACGAATACAGGAGATTTCCGAGATGCATTTCACACCGGTAGACGTGGCAAAAGTCGCTGCGAGCTTTCTTGCCGGAACGCCCGGTGTACGCGTGCTGGACGTAGGCTCGGGCGCCGGAAAATTCTGCCTCATCGGGGCTGTCTGTACGGCCGGCCATTTCACCGGAGTGGAACATAGGGAAAGCCTTTTTCGGGTAGCCGAACACCTGCAAAGACAAGCCGGCCTGACGAACACAACGTTTATCCGGGCTAATATTCTGGACATCAGTTTCGACAATTTCGACGCCGTCTACCTGTTCAATCCATTCTACGAAAACATGGCACAGACAAACCCGATAGACGACTCCATCGTTTTGGACAAACAACTGTACACCGTGTACTGCGACTATGTGCGGGAGCAATTGGATGCCATGCCTGTCGGTACCCGGTTGGCCACGTACTTCAGTTACGGAGCGAAAGTACCCGGCAGTTACATCATGCAGTCGTACGATTTTGACCGCAAATTGAAAATGTGGAAAAAGATGGTCTGACGCGAAAGACTATATCCTTTGCCAACCCTTTCAGGAATCTGCTGTTCAAGCCGGACAAAAACCTGTCCCGCGGACAAACCCGTGGGAGAACAATCCAAAACCCACCTTCGCCAAGGCTACGGCGGCTAAACCCTCTAACCAGAAACCCTCTAACCAGAAACCCTCCAACCCATTTCATGCAATACCTCGCCTATCTCAACAAATTTTTCTGGAAATACCGCTGGCGATTCCTGCTCGGGATTGTGTTTGTGGGCTTGGCCAACTGGTTTCGGGTGTGGCAGCCGAAAGTCATCCGCGAGGCACTGGATACGGTAGTGATACAGGTGCGGCATTATCAGGAAACCGGCGGCATTGCTGCGCACCCGGAAGCCTACGAAGAATTGGGCACTCAAATCGCCTGGTTCGGCGCAGCGGTCATTGCGCTGGCCATGCTGATGGGCTTGTTTATGTTTTTCATGCGCCAGACGATCATCGTCATGAGTCGCCTCATTGAGTACGATATGCGCAAGGAGCTGTTTGCGCACTACACAAAACTCGACCTGGCATTTTTCAAACGAAACAGCACGGGCGACCTCATGTCGCGCATTTCGGAGGATGTATCCAAAGTCCGCATGTTTCTCGGACCTACCATTCTGTACGGTCTCGACCTGATCTTTTTATTCGTGCTCACCATTTCGTCCATGCTGCGGGTAAGTGTGCCGCTCACGCTGTGGTCGCTGCTGCCCCTGCCGTTTTTGAGCATCTCGATTTACTGGGTGAGCAGCGTGATGAACAAGCGCAGTGAAAAAATCCAGCAGCAACTGGCCGCGCTAACCAGCACCGCACAGGAAGTGTACAGCGGTATCCGGGTGGTGAAAAGTTATGCGCAGGAAGACGCCATGGGACGCCATTTTGCCGAACAAAGCGAAGTGTACCGCAAAAAAACACTGGGCCTCACCCGCGTGGATGCGTTCTTTTTTCCGCTCATGGTGCTCATGGTAGGCGCCAGCACGATCATCACGGTGTATGTGGGTGGCTTGCTCGTGGTGGACGGCTCCATCACCACCGGGAACATCGCCGAATTTGTCATCTACATCAACATGCTCACCTGGCCCGTCACGGCCATCGGCTGGATCGCCTCCCTGACCCAACAAGCCGCCGCATCCCAAAAACGCATCAACGAATTCCTGCAAACCACCCCAACCGTAACCAGACCAGTCAACCAGTCAACCAGTCAACCAATAAACCAGTCAACCAATCAACCAGTCAACCAGTCAACCAATAAACCAGTCAACCAGTCAACCAGTCAACCAATCAACCAGCCAACCAGTCAACCAAAGGGCCACATCGTTTTTGAAAACGTCGGTTTCGTGTATCCCGACACAGGTATTCGAGCGCTGGAAAACGTGTCGTTCGAGTTACTTCCGGGGCAAAAGATGGCCATTGTGGGGCGTACCGGCGCCGGCAAAACAACCATTGCCGACCTCTTGCTGCGCATGTACGATGTCACCGAAGGACGTATCCTGCTGGACGGCAAAGACCTGCGCGAACACGACCTGTACCACCTGCGCCGCAGCATCGGATACGTGCCGCAGGACGTGTTCCTGTTTTCCGACACGGTGCAGGGCAACATTGCTTTCGGCAAAGCCGGCCTCGCACGCGAGGAGGCGGAATTTTTTGCAAAAAGCGCCGCTGTTCACGGCGACATTACGGGTTTGCCGAAAGGCTATGATACGCTGGTGGGCGAGCGGGGCGTGACTTTGTCCGGCGGACAAAAACAGCGCATCAGCATCGCGCGGGCATTTGCCAAACAACCCCGGATCGTGTTGCTGGACGACTGCCTGTCGGCGGTAGACACCCACACAGAAAGCCAGATTCTGGGCTATCTCGAGCAGGCTTTGGCCGACAGGACGGCCATCATCATCACGCACCGGATTCACGCAATGCTGCAATTCGACAAGATCATCGTGCTGGAAAACCACCGGATAGCCGACTCGGGCACGCATGAAGAACTGCTGGCTCGCGGTGGCTACTATGCCGAAATGTTTGAAAAACAATCGGCGGGTGGGTTGGTAGAGTAAGCGGGCCTCTTACGCCACCTGGGATGCCGCCGGGGTTGTTGCGCCGGCCGGCATTTCCGTCGTCTCACGCGGTTGGGTTTGCTCCACCAGCCGCCGGGCCTCCCGCAGGGCTTGCGCGTGGAAACTTTCCGGCGGCACCGCTTTGGCAAACTTGGCCAGATCGGCCCAGCGGAACAGTTCGGCCAGCGGCACGAGAAGGGATTCGGGCAAGGAGCGTTCACCCAATTGACGCAGGATGTCGTCGGATGCGGATTCCAGCGCGGGTATCTGGAAGCGATGCTCCAGGTATTCCCGCAGGATGCGGGTCAGTTCCGAGTAGTACGTCTTGATTTCGCCCCGCTGCCAGTACCCTCGGCGCTCCAGTTCGGCAAGTTGGCGCCGGGCCAGTTCGTGGGGCGGCAAGCGAAGTACGCGTTCGGCGAGCAGCCCCGACTTTTTTTTGCGCAGCAAAAACCACCACACGGCCAGCGCCAATACGAGTACGGCTCCGCCAATGATGGCAAAGGGCAGCAGAAAATCGGTCCAGTCGGCGTGCTCGCGCCGGATGTCTTTGATGCCGTTCATCTCTGCGAGTTCATCGGGCGCCGGCGTGGGCAATACGTTCAATTCGAGCGGATTGGTTTGCAGGGTAACGCCGTCGGACAGGGCAATGCCGAGCGGCGGCAGCCAAAGTTGGGCGGAGTCGAATGCGATGAGCGAAATGTCGTTGGCCCAGCGCCCGTCGCGATTTTGCCAGCCGGTGGAACCGAGGATATTTTGAGCAGGAAGCAGGGTTTCCCAGGGAGAAAAGTCTACGTTGGCGGGTTGGCCCAGGTGGGCCGGTACGCTCAGGTGCAAGACGAACGGGTTGCCGGTTTCCACGTAGCCGCTGTCGAACGAGGCTACGGCATCGGTGGTCTGTGCGCCGAGCGACAGGGCGAAAAAATGAAAAAAGAGGAATGCTAAAGGATAAATTTTCACTGCGGTATGTTCCGTTTGAAGCCCCAAATTTTGACTTTTTTGCGCAGTTAAACATCATCCGGTTCGGTTTTCCTTTTGCGCCGCCGCCAAAGCCTCACCGCAAGCATGGCACGATGTTCGCTATTTGCCTGCCCGCCGGTACCTTTCCGACTTTAACGAAAATACCCGTTTCATGGGCAACCGTTCCTGCCACGGCGGCGTCATTGGCCTGATTGAACGCACCGTAATCCGCAGTTTTACCAACTAAATACTGTTTACCTGCTTTTTGAAAATGACGAAGAAGAACATCCTTCTTGCGACAGCCGGACTGTTTTCCCTTGCCGCCTTATACGCCTACTCGAGCTCCGAACTTCTGGTGCCTCGTACTGCTGCGTACTTCGAACCGCGTACCTCGTACGTTGCCCCCCCCGACACGGTTCCGCCGTTGGACGACCGCAAGGACGACTTCCTGAACGGGAAGCCCAAAAACACCGTGGACCTGCAGGATCCCAAAGCCATCCAGAAGGAGGTGGAGTACGACCCCATCACGAACATGTACATCATCACCGAAAAAATCGGTGACGACTACTTCCGGGCACCCACCTACATGACCTTTGACGAATACGTCCGCTGGCGCGATCAAAAACAGCAACAGGAGTTTTTTGACCGTATGCTGGGCGTGTCCACTCCCGGAGGGAAAAACGGCGGTGCTGCCGACCCGATCGCCAAGTTCGAGGTCAAAACCGGCCTGGTGGAACGCCTGTTCGGCGGCACCAACGTAGACATCAAACCGCAAGGCAATATCAACCTCACCTTCGGCTACAACTGGCAGCGCGTGCAAAACCCCATCCTCACCCTGCGCCAGCAGAGTATCGGGAATTTCGACTTCGACATGGACATCAACATGAGCGCGGCGGGGCAGATCGGGGAAAAACTCAAAATCAATTTCAACTACAACACGCAAGCCACGTTCGACTTCGACAACCAGATGAAGTTGAGCTACGACACCAAAAACTTTTCCGAAGACGAAATCATCCAGAACATCGAGGCCGGCAACGTGTCCATGCCCCTGCGCTCCAACCTCATTCAGGGCGTGCAAAACCTGTTCGGTTTCAAAACAGCCCTGAAATTCGGTCACCTGAACGTCACCCTGCTTGCCGCCCAGCAACGCTCCCGCCAGAGTAACCTGTCCCTGCAGGGCGGCTCCCAGTTGCAGACCTTCCAGAAACTCGTGGACGAGTACGACGAAAACCGCCACTTCCTGCTCAGCCACTGGAACCGCGCCCAGTTCGAGCCTTCACTCATGTGCCTGCCCGTGCCCCTGTCCCAGTTTACCATCACCCGGATGGAGGTGTGGGTCAGTACCGTGCAGCAACAGCAGGACCAAAACAGAACCCAACGCACCATCGTCGCGCTCATGGACATGGGCGAACCCAAACCCTACCTCGACGGCTCCACAGCCGATCGTCCCGACTACTCCGTGCTGGTGCCACCGGCACAGGATTTCAAAGGCGAAGGCCTGCCGGCCAACCAGAACAACAACCTGTACCCCACGATTTTGGGCGACGTCACCGCAGATTCCACCCTGCGTTTGCAGGACAAAATCCTGCCGCACTTAGTCAACAACCTCAACCTGCGCCAAATTCGCGACTTCGAGGTGGTAAATGCCCGCCCCCTGTCGCCCTCGGAGTACACGTACCACGACCAACTCGGATTCATCAGTATCAGCTCCAACGTACAACCCGACCAGGTGGTGGGCGCGGCGTTTGAATACACCTACAACGGCGTTGCGTACAAAGTCGGTGAGTTCAGCAGCGATCTGGCCAATACCGACTCGGCGAGCCAGACGGCCAACGTGTTGTTCGTCAAAATGCTGAAAGGCACCACGGCCAACGTGCGTTTCCCGATCTGGGACCTGATGATGAAAAACGTGTACTCCGTCGGTTCCGTCAACGTGGACCCGCAGGAGTTCCGCTTCGATATTTTTTACGAAGATCCGGGCAAGGGCCAGAAACGTTTTTTGAACGGCTCCGACATTCCTCCCGGCGTTTCCGGCATTCCGCTCCTCCAGATTTTCCGGCTCGATACGCTCAACCTGCAAGGCGACCCCGGTCCCGACGGTATCTTCGACTTTGTGCCCGGCCTGACCATCAACCTGCGCAACGGCCGCGTCATGTTTCCTGTACTGGAACCCTTCGGCGCACACTTAGCCAACAAACTGCAGGCCGCCGGCGCTTCGCAAGCGACCATTGAGAAATACGTGTATCCCCAGTTGTACGACTCCACCCTGTTCCGGGCGCGTGAGTTCCAGCAACTCAACCGATTCGCACTCAAGGGTTCGTACAAATCGTCCACGTCGTCTGAAATTTCCCTCGGCACCTTCAACCTCCCGCGCGGCTCCGTGCGGGTGAGTGCAGGCAGCCGCCAGTTGTATGAAAACCAGGACTACATCGTGGACTACAACATCGGCAAGGTGAAAATTCTGGCCGAGGACATCCTGCAGTCGGGGCAGAGCGTGAACGTCAGTTTTGAGGACAACACCCTGTTCGGCTTCCAGAACCGCACCATGTTCGGCGCCCGGTTCGACTACACCATCGGCAAGGACATCAACATCGGCGCCACGTACATGAACCTGTTCGAGCGCCCGCTCACCCAAAAGGTGAACTACGGCGACGACCCGATCAACAACAAGATGTACGGCTTCGATTTCAGCATTTCCAAAGAAGCGCCCTGGCTGACCAAATTAGTGGACAAAATCCCGCTCATTGACACCAAGGAGCCTTCGAGCATTTCGGCTCAGGCCGAAATGGCTTTCCTGCAACCCGGTCACAATGCCGCCATCAACCAGGCCAGCGAGTCGGGCGGTATCGCGTACATTGACGACTTCGAGGGCAGCACGGCCAACTTGCCCTTAGCCAACCCGGCCAACAGTTGGGTGATTGCTTCCGTGCCGCAGGGCGACAACTTGTTGTTCCCGGAAAACGCTGCCGACAACCTCGCGCTCGGCGCCAATCGCGCGCGGCTTTCCTGGTATGTGGCCGACCCCAGCGCCCGCGACCAGGTGGACGGCAACAACCCCTACACCCGTCTGATCCAGTTTCAGGACATTTTCCCCAACCGCCAACTCACGCCACTCGAGCAGTCGGCCTTGCGCCCGCTTGACGTGACCATTTTCCCCCGCGAACGCGGTCCGTATAACTTTGAAATCCCGGACGGCTACCCCGGTTTTTCCCAGGGTCTGACCACTACGGGCGAACTGGATCAGCCGGAAACCCGCTGGGCCGGCTTCATGCGCGCCCTGAACACGGTGGATTTTGAGGCCGCCAACATCGAGTTTGTGGAATTCTGGATGCTGAATCCGTACATGGACAAAGGCGACGGCACCAACGTGTCCAAAGACGGCGACATGTACATTGACCTTGGCTATGTTTCGGAAGACATCATGCGCGACTCGCGCCAGTTTTTTGAAAATGCCATCCCCACGGGCGGAACCGTCGGCTCTACCGCCGACACGCGCTGGGGCCGGATACCGCTTCTGCAACCCGTGGTGAATGCCTTCGACAACGACCCGGCCAAACGCGACCTGCAGGACCTTGGTCTCGACGGTCTCAACGACTCTATTGAGCGCGTATTTTTTGCAGACTGGCTGAACGTCATCCTGGCTTCCTCCCTGTCGCCAAATGCCAAAGCGGCTATTGAAGCCGATCCCTCCAACGACAACTTTGTGTTTTTCCGCGATCCGGCTTTCGATGCCACCACACCGGGCCTGCTGGAGCGCTACCGGAGATTCAACAGCACGCAGGGCAACTCGCCTGCGAATGAAACGCAGAGCCTCAACCCCTCTGCCACCACCTTGCCCGACAACGAAGACATCAACCGGGACCTCTCGCTGAACCAGTCGGAGTCGTATTTCCGCTACAAAATCCCGCTCAAAAAGCGCCTCGTCACCTTCAACGACGGTGTGCAGATGGAGGTGCTGGACACCGAAGACCCCGCGCTTCGCGACCTCGTGACCGACACCGTGGTGTTCGACCGCAACGGCGCCCGCTTCGTGTGGTACCGCTTCAAAATGCCGATTGACTACAACCGTCGCGAGGCCATCAACGACATTCAGGATTTCCGCGCCATTCGCTTCGTGCGCATGTTCTGGAAAGGTTTTGACGAGCGCACCACGTTCCGCTTTGCCACCCTCGAACTGGGCCGCAACCAGTGGCGGCGGTATACCCAACCCCTGCCGCGCCTCGGCCCCGACGGTGTGGGTTGCGACGACCCTGGCACCTCCCAGATACCGTTCGACGTGAACGCCGTGAGCATCGAACAAAACTCGGCCAGGGCGCCGTTCAATTACACCATTCCGTACGGGATTTCCCGGGAACAGTCCGTGGGCGCTTTCCCTGATATTTTGCAAAATGAACAGGCGCTCGCCATCAGCATTTGCAGCCTGACCCACTGTGCCGCACGTGGTATTTTCAAAATGATCAACATGGACCTGCGCCAGTTCAACCGCATGAAAATGTTTGTGCACGGCGAACGGGTGGATGAGCCTTTGGACTCCAACGACATGACGGTGTTCATACGCCTGGGCTCCGACTTTTCGAACAACTACTACGAGTACGAATTGCCGCTCATACCGTCGAACCCCGACAACGTGGTGAACGGCAACCCCGATACCCGTTCGTACAAAGAGGAAGTGTGGCGCCCGGAGAACAACTTCGATTTCCCGCTTAGCCTGCTCACGGAAGTGAAGAAAATGCGAAATGCCGACCCGAACTGGGATTATACTTTGCCCTTCACCATCACCGACCCGGAGAATCCGCGGGCCAAGGTCAAAGTAGTGGGCAACCCCAACCTCGGTTTTGTGAAAGGCGCTATGATCGGGGTGCGAAATGTGGATGAAACCCAGGTGCCGCACTGCGTGGAGGTGTGGGTCAACGAACTGCGCCTCAACGGATTCAACGAACAGGCCGGATACGCGGGACAGGCCCGGGTGGATATGAAATTAGCCGACCTCGGGAACATTGCCGTGGCCGGCAACTACTCCAGTATCGGCTGGGGCAGCATTGAGCAGAAACTCGTGCAACGCCAGCGCGAGGAGATTATCCAGTTCGACATTTCCACCAACATCGAACTCGGCAAGTTTTTCCCGCAGGGCTTCGGTTTGCGCCTGCCCTTCTACGCCCAGTATTCCAACACCACCAAAAACCCCGAGTACGACCCCTACGACCTCGACATCAAACTGGCGGACAAACTTGACGCCGAAGCCAATGCCGCCAAACGCGACAGTATCCGGGCAAGCGCGCAGGACGTGGTCACCGTGCGCGGCTTCAACTTCACCAATGTACGCAAGGAACACACCGGCTCGCCGCGTAAAATCCGGCTGCCCTGGCATATCGAAAATTTCAGCCTGACCTACGCCTTCAACCAGGAGCGGCGGCGCAATCCGTTCATCCTGAACGACGAGACAAACCGCTACAAAGGCGCGCTCGACTACCAGTACGCCACCGGCATGAAGCCCATTGAGCCGTTCAAAAAACTGATCAAAAACGATACCTGGCTCAAGTGGCTCAAGGAGTTCAATTTCAACCCCTTGCCCAACACCTACGGGTTCAACACCACGCTCGAACGCGTGTCGCAGGTGACAACCTACCGCTTTGCCGGCGAAGACCCGGCGCTGAACACCTACTACAACCGCCGCTTCACCTGGGATCGCAACTACGACCTCGGCTGGGACATCACCAAAAACCTGCGCTTCAGTTTCGACGCGCAGGTGCGCAGCCTGATTGACGAACCGCAACAACTCGAAAACGGCATCCCCGTGACGCCCGAAGCGCGCCGCGATTCGATCTGGAAAAACATCAAAAATCTGGGTCGCCCGAAGAATTACGCCCACAACGCCACCCTCAACTATACGCTGCCGTTCAAGATGATCCCGATGATGGACTGGATCACCGTGAAAGCCTCGTACAATGCGGGATACACCTGGACGGCCCAGTCGCTCAAACTTCAGTACATGGGCGAAGTGCCGCCCGAGCACGCCAACAACGTCAACCTGCGTTCGCTTGGCCACGTGATTCAAAACAAGAACACCCGCCAGATCAACGGCACATTCAGTTTTGAAAACCTGTACAACAAGAGCAAGTACCTCGGCAAGATCAATAAACCGGGTGGCGGGGGTGGCCCCGGCGCTCCGGGTGGCAGCAACAACCCGATCAACCGCAACATACCCCGCGACATGCCCGGCAGCGGCGGCTTGCCGGGTAGCGACAAAGTTCCCGGCGGCTCATCCGGCTCGGGCAGCGACCCCTCGGCGCCGAATCGAAATGCCCCTGGAGGTGTGGTTGACCCTGCCAATCCGGGAGGGAACCCGGCCGACCCCGCCAATCCGGGCGGCGGCCCGGGCGGAGCGCCCGGCGACAAGGATAAAAAAGCGCCCAAGCCCAAAAAGGAAAAAGACCCGAACCGCCAGCCCTCGCTTGCCGAGCGCATCGCGTTGCGCCCGCTGATGATGGTGCGTACGGCCCGCTTTACCTACACGGAAAACTTCAGCACCGTGATCCCCGGTTTCACACCGGAAGCCAAACTCATGGGCCTGAGCGAGGGTTTTGCAGCGCCGGGCTGGGAGTTTGTCGCCGGTTTTCAACCCGATTCCCGTTGGCTCGACGATGCTGCAAGCAAGGGCTGGATTTCCAATCGCCCGGAACTCAACCAGCAGGTGACACGCAACTATTCCCAGGCCTTCGACGCCTCCGTCAGCATCGAGCCGTTTACGGATTTCAAGGTCGAACTGACGCTCAACAAGCAGTACACCCGCAACAGTACGGAGCTGTTCAAGGACCAAAACTTCCTGCTCACGCCCGACGCCGTGGATTTTCAGCACCGCGCCTTCCGTGAACTCGGCAGTTACAGCGTGTCGTTTTTCACCCTGAACACGTTGTTCGATGAGGACATCAACGGCATGTTTGCCCGTTACGAAAACTACCGGCCTATCATTTCGGATCGCCTCGGCATCCAGGCCGGCAACAGCGATGAGCACGCCAAAGACGGCTCCGGCTACCGCTATGGCTACGGCAAATTTCACCAGGAGGTACTCGTCCCGGCGTTCATTTCGGCCTACGAGGACTCCGACCCCAACAAGGCGAAACTGGACGTGTTCAAAACCAACCCGGCCATCAACTGGCGCCTGAACTACAACGGCCTGTCCAAGATTGGCCCGCTCAAAAAGATTTTCTCCAGCATTCAGATCACGCACGGGTACAAAAACACCCTGACGGTCAACTCGTACAACACGGATATTTTCTTCGACCAGGCGGCGCCGTTTACCATTGACACCCTGAACTACAACTACATCGCCCGGTACGAAATCCCGCAGATCGTCATCACCGAGCAGCTCTCGCCCCTTCTTGGCGTGGACGTGAAACTCAAAAATGACATGACCTTCAAAGTGGACTATAAAAAAAGCCGGACGCTGGCCTTGTCGTTTATGGACTACCAACTCGCCGAAACCCGTTCTACCGGATTCACCATCGGGTTTGGTTACCGGATGAAAAACGTGAACATCGCCTTCCTCACCGGCACCAAAAACAACAAGAGCCGCTCGAAAAAAGGCTCCACGCCCGACCCGGCGGCCCCCGCGCCGCCCAAAGGCGGCGCCGGCCAACAGGCAAATGACCTCACGTTCAAGTTCGACTTTGACCTGCGCGACGACATCACGATCAACCACCGCCTCGAACAGGTGGACGAGGCCGTGCCGACCCGGGGCGCCCGTACCATCAGCATCAACCCATCGGTGGACTATGCATTGAACCGCAGGCTGTCTTTGCGTGTTTTCACCGACTACCGCAAGACCGTGCCGAAAACCTCGCAGTCGTTTCCGATCACGACGGTTACGGCAGGCGTAGCGATCAAGTTTTCGCTCAACTAAAGTTGATTGGTTGATTGGTTGATTGGTTGATTGGTTAACGAGGGTGGAGGAGGAGAGTGCCCAAT
Organism: Saprospiraceae bacterium; assembly: GCA_016787285.1. GTDB lineage: Bacteria > Bacteroidota > Bacteroidia > Chitinophagales > Saprospiraceae > M3007. Next base: position 27,215 of record JAEUUV010000279.1, read on the forward strand.
CAACCAGTCAACCAATTAACCAATCAACCAGTCAACCAATCAACCAGTCAACTAATCAACTGGAATGACCTTTCAGCCCATCTTCGAACCTCCCCGCCCCATTCTCATCGCCGGCCCATGCTCGGCGGAAACAGAAGATCAGGTTTTGGCCACGGCAAACGCCCTGAAAAATACAGGGGTGTCGCTTTTTCGCGCCGGAATCTGGAAGCCCCGCACGCGGCCCGGCGCATTCGAGGGGGTAGGGACGCCGGGACTGAAATGGCTCCGGCGCGTAAAGGAGGAAACCGGGCTGGCAGTCACGACCGAGGTAGCCAATGCGCAACATGTGCAGGAATGTCTGGAGCATGGAATAGATGTGCTCTGGATCGGCGCGCGCACCACCGTGAACCCGTTTTCTGTACAGGAAATTGCCGACGCGCTGGCGGGTGTGGACATTCCGATTCTGGTAAAAAACCCGATCAATCCCGACTACAAGTTGTGGGTGGGTGCACTTGAGCGGCTTCATCAGGCCGGACTGCGTCGCGTGGCGGCCGTACACCGCGGGTTCTCCAGTTACGGCGATTTCAAGTACCGCAACGCGCCCCGCTGGCAAATGGCCATTGACCTCATGCAGGAGTTCCCCGACCTTGAGGTCATTTGCGACATCAGCCACATCTGCGGGCGCCGCGACATCCTGACCGAAACCGCCCAAAAAGCCTACGACCTCAATTTCGACGGGCTAATGGTGGAGGTACACCCCAACCCGAATCAAGCCTGGAGCGATGCTGCCCAGCAACTCACGCCCGATGCATTTCAGGACATGCTCCGGCAAATTGTACGCCGCGCCATCTCGACCGACGACCCTGATTTTCTGGCGCGTATGGAAAATTGCCGCAGCGTCATTGACGAAATTGATGAGGAAATCATCAGCCTGATCGCGCGGCGTATGCTTTTAGTGCGGGAAATAGGGGCCATCAAAAAGGACAAAAACGTGGCGGTACTTCAGCCCGAGCGGTTCCGGGCGCTACGGGAGGCTCTGCTGCGCCGGGGCGAAAAAAACGAACTCAGCCCCGAGTTCATCGCGCTTTTTCTGGAAGCCGTGCACCAGGAAAGCATCAACCAGCAAGAACAGATAATCAATGCCCGGAATGAAGCGGTTTCCCGGGAGCGCTAATGTGGCGTACTGCCTTCGTACTGTTTTTGGCCGGTTGGTTGTGATTTCAAAAACGACGCGAGCCATCCCGGAAAACCGGAATGGCTCGCGCATATTGACAAGTCCGGATAGGACTTACTTCACGTCGGCAAAGAAATCTTTCACTTTGTCTTTGTGAACGATCATTTGCTTGTAGGTATAGCGACCGGTAGCGGGGTCTTTGACGGCTTTTACCACTTTCACATGGTCCTTACCGGAGCCGGCGTTAGCGGCACGCTGGGCTACCCGAGCGTTTTTGGAAACTTTTTTTGCCATGGCGTTCCGTGCTTTTTAAGTTAAAAAATAGGACTGGTATGCCTTATTTGATCTCGCGGTGTACGGTGTACTTCCGCATGATCGGGTTGTATTTTTTCAGTTCGATGCGTTCCGGCGTGTTCTTGCGGTTCTTCTGGGTGATGTACCGGGAAGTGCCGGGCAAGCCACTGTTTTTGTGCTCGGTACACTCGAGGATAACCTGAAGCCGATTGCCTTTGCTTTTCTTTGCCATGATGTATGCTGTTCAAATTGTGCGTGATTGCGTCCTGACGGGGGCTTAACAGCCGTACTCCTCGCCGTGGTAGATAATCTCGCCTTTCTTTTCCAATTTTTTAATGTAGGCGTACAGGCCCATTTTGCTAATCGTGCGGAGAGCAGCGCAGCTCACTTTCAAGGTGACCCACTCGCCGGTTTCCGGCATGAAAAACTTTTTTGTTTGCAGGTTCGGGTGGAACCGGCGCTTCGTCTTGCGGTTGGAGTGCGATACGTAGTTGCCCGATATCGTCTTCTTCCCCGTCAAATCACAAACTTTCGACATGACTTCTGTTCTTGACTTGTGTGTGCGTTATGCTTTTTGCCGAGGTTGGCGAATCCAAAATTAGTTTTGTTTGCCAATGACAATCAAGCGCTTGTAAATTTGGTGACTCCGAGAGGACTCGAACCTCTAACCTTCTGATCCGTAGTCAGATGCTCTATCCATTAAGCTACGGAGCCATCACTACTTGTTTTTCGGGCTGCAAAGGTAAGCGCCGGGCAGTTAAATTTCCAAACCGGATTTTATTTTTTCAAAAAATTTACCCAGGAAAGGCTCGGGCGGGCTGCTTCTCAGGCCTCGACCCGTTCGATGTTCAAGTCGGGCCGGACGTCGGCCAGCCCATTTCGGCGCGGGCGGTTGCGGCTTTTCTACGGATGGCTTCCTAACCCGGATCGCCATTTCGACGCACACGCAGTTGCCGCCCATGGAATCAGCAGGCGTGCTTGGCCAACGCCTCCAGCGGCGTGGGTCTCGAAAATTCCCGGGTTATACTAGTAGTGAGTTTCCCGGCGGCCAGCTATTGGCGGAGTAGGGCAGTGTTCATGCGCAGGAGTTGGAGTGTTTCATTTCCAGGCCGTGCGAAAGTAGGCGGAAGTGGAGAGAATTATGTTATCCTTCTGCTTTCAGTATCCGCCGAATTTCATGCGCAAGATCTTTCAGTTTCGCTGCCTGGCCGGCTTGCGCAACCCACACATTACCAGAGTCAAAATGAAGATATAGCGGGTGGCCGTAGTCCATCGTCCTATTATTGTAGCGGTAATCATATTCGACGATTCTCGGCCCGATGGAGTAGTTCACTAATTGTTTCCAGTTTCTTTTTTTGAAAACGATTCCCCATGCTATTACCGAAAAGGTTCGGTTTTTAGTGTCAAAAACGACTTTACGAGTAGCATTGAAAAGCAGTATGCTGCCAAAGAAAATCCCGAACAAGGCTACCCAGGGAGCCTGCTTATTGGCATATACGATATAGAGGAGTCCAAGTTGTACGGCTATACATAGCACCCACGAAAAAATCCGGGCGAATTTTGGGTGGGTGTAAACCGTGGTCATGTCGCCACTAACCTGAATCCATTTTGAAAACTGGTTATCCTTCATCATGTTTAAATTTACTGGATCCGCCCTAATATCTGATGTTGCTGTCCTACGAATTGGAATTCAAGAAACGCAGCAGCACAGGCGAGTTATACCCGGCGGAAAGTGGTTTGTATTAGAGAAACATATTGGGTGTGTTTGCCTATTTTTTGATACGGACGCTGATACCCCCTCCCACAATCAATGCAGAGAAAGCCAACGTAATAATTTCGGAGAAATGGGAGTATGTGGGAAATATGTAGGAGATTGGGTTGATCCCCAGCGCGTACAAAAGGGCCAGCAACAACGCAAATGGAAGCCCCGTTTTTAGATAATGCCAGAAAGTTTTTTTTCCTTTATCAGGCGTGCCTTGGGGCTGGCGTACAAAATTGATCCATGCGCCTAAAAGCACGCCAAGTAAGAATGACAAAATGAATATCCACGGAAGAACATAGCTAATTTCATATTTTCCAGGGGCCATACCGGGTGCTTGCACGTCTAATACGCCCTGACCACTGCGTTGTGAGCGGAAAAACACCTTTTTGATCTCGCCGGGTTTCAGTTCAATTGCCGTTGGGTTTACAATGCCGTTAGTAGCGACAAGACCGACGGTCACCGGCTTCCCGGTTGATACCCCTATCAGCGAAACAGCTACTTCGATTTGTTCGATCCCAAACCCTTGTAAAGGATGCTTGGGAAAATCCAGTCGAATGGCCGGACTCACGGGAATGTTTACCTCGTATCCATCACGATTGTCCGAAGTAAGCAAGAGTACCTTGACACTATCCATGGGAGATTGCATGACGAAGTTGATGCTGGTATCGGGCAAGTTTGCATGGCTGATACTCAAGGTGTTTGGAATTGATTGTGCATCGGTAGCTCTGACATGAACCGTGACCGGCTGTACGAGTTTCAGGTTGTCGGATGGGTGTTCTTCATCAATTAAAAAGACATTTAGTACGCCTTCAAACAAATCCCTTTTATGGTCGAAACACATGCTCTTCAATACGAAAAAAGCCGGGCGCAAACTCACTTGACTTCCTTTGGAGCTTCGCGCCTCGTACACTTCTGGAAGAAGAAAATACTCCTTTTGTTTGGCCATATCAGAAGGTGGCCCCGTTTTTATTTTAAGAATCTTGTTTTCCGAGAGGTGGTGTACCATTAAATTGACTTGTTCTGGAAGTGGCAATTTCCCTACCCGCGATTGGGGAAGTTGGCTTGATACCCTCAACTCGACCGTTGTATCCACCTTTCCCTTTAGGTTGAGTATTTTGGCTTTTTTCGTCAGATTGAGAACCCACCTGGTGCCTGCCGGGACGGATTGAGGCAGACTATTCGTGGTATTTGCTGACCCAGAGTTTTGACTTGGCTCGATTGTCGAATGTATCGGAACATTAAATTTGCCGAGCGCCTTACTGATCTTGGCCAATTCGGCAGAATTTAGTTTAGGTGACGACTGTTGAGCGCCAAGGAGTGAAGCAGCGAATAACAATACGAGTGTGACTGCAACGTGTACTGTTTTCATTGTAAAGGACTTGGTTAAAAAATGAAAGGTCGGCAGGCTCGAGAAAAAGGGTCAATTGCCGATCCCCAAAATGCTTTTGGCTTTTTGTACCCGCTTAAGTCGCTCGCCGGCAGTGCGGGTACTGCCGTTGATCTTTTTGGAAATCGTAGTATTATCATCTTGGTCCGCCAATTCGTTCAAGCCTCTTGTTGAGAAAAACCAGACGGCCGTAAGAATGAAAAAGGGCAAATCGGCAACCAGCTCGGGTTGCTGCACAAAATCAAGCGTACTGCCGGGCTGGATGTGCTTGCGATACCAGACGGTAAACTTTTCATAGTTTTCCTTACCGGTAATCTGAATTGCCCCCCTGCCGCGAAAACGATAGCCGTCTCCGGGCCTGGTATTACCCAAGCGGCCCCCGTACACCTTATCGCCCAACGCCTCCGGGTTGCGAACAAATGGTTGGGCCGAAGCAAGGCTGGGGAAGCGTTTGGGCCAGACTTTCATCAAACGCTCCGGTGTAGTATAAGTCAATCCTTCTGTTTTGATTCGATAGTTGTCCGTTTCATGGCTGGTTTGCCCAAGAAAATGGGCCATTCGCAACGGGGTATTGATGCCAAAACGCGGGGCGTATTCATTGATCGCTTGGGCTATTTGATTCATTTTTTCCAGATCATCCTTGCCTGTGCCCAAGCGGCGGAGCTGCTCTCCGGTAATGGGCGAAAAGGCGCCAATGGATGACAAAGAAGATTGAGCAGGAGTAGTGCCTGACTGTTTCAACCGCCGAACTTCATTGCGGATACGCACCCATTCTTTCGCGAGCGGGTGGTCGGTTTTTAGTTCCCGTGGAGCATCAGGGTATTTGGCGTAGAAAAGAATATCCGTGATTTTGTTCTCATCCGGAAAACCCTTGGAAAAAACAGAAGCCAGTTGCGCCAATGCGACCGGCAGCCCAGACGGGCTGAGAGCAAGGGCATACGCAAAGCGAAGAAGCATTTCTTGCCAGGTTCCGCCGCCCTGAGCCGCCGGAGCAGAAGAATTGCCGCCGGCCGGTGGGTTATACTCCCAGTGCCAAGGCTCCAGTTTGTAGGGGTAAAACCCAAACCGTTCGGCATTTTGAACGAGCCATTTATACGCCGGGGTCTGTTTTTGTTCGGCAACATACTTGCTACCTGTTTTTACGCCCAGATACAAATCCACTGCTCGACCGCTCTGATGGGCACTATGGCCGGGCGGCGCTACCCATTTTCGGTTCTCTGCGGCATCTCCATTACGTTTTTTCAAACCCGCTTCCCAAAGTTTTTGTTGCTCGTCAAAAGAGCGATAAGCTGAAGTCGGCAATAATTGCGGGTGCGGGATGCCGTCGGTACGGGCTGCGGCGATCATCCGTTCGAGCACCGCCTTGGCCGCGCGGTGTATCGGCACTTGCCTGTTTCCCCACGCGCGGGCAATCGTATCCAAATCGGCGGGCGCCGGGTCTTTTTTGTTTTGAATACGCCCGCCGCCTTTTTCACCGAAGGGATTGAGTGCCTCGAACTCCCAATCCCATTCGAACTCCCGTTCCCCGGCACCGATGCCCCGTATCCGTTCCTGCAAATGCAGTTTCGGAACCCAGAAATGGCCTTTGGACGAACGCTGCACCTGCACATTCGGCGGGCTGTTTTTTTGCAAGTCCTTGGCGTACTGCTCCGTGCTACCGAGGTAGTAAACATACAAACGTTTGTCAGGATTGGATTTTGCCCATTGCCGCCAGGCGCTCACGCCGCCGTACAGGGAGTCGAAGCCCCAACACTCCTGCACCCGTAGGGCGAATTGGTCTTTTAAAAAAACAATACGCCGCATCGGACTGCCGCCGCCTGAGTGGGCCGCTAAATAAATACGCTGAGGCCGGGGCAACGACCGTCGGTAACGGGCATCTACGGCCTGCGCTACCTGCTCGATATAGCGGTCGAAACCGCCGGTTTTTTCCAGCATACCGGCCTGCGAGTGCGGGCCGAGCGTGGGCGCTACGAAGATCAAGTTGCCCCTTGCAGACCGCACTTCTTCGCGCAGAGCGAAAAACGGAAAACGGCTCCCATCAAGGTATCCGTCTATCCATACGGTATCTCCAGGGTATTTGCCCTTATGCCCATGTAAATACAGTACGACGTCATAGGGGCCTGGGCGAAATGCCGGAGGAAAGTAGATCGCAGTAGTAGGGTTGAGCCGGAATGCTCGTCCCGAACGACTGGTGGCCATCCCCAGGTCAATGTTAACGTATTGGGTCAGCCCGGGCACGGAACGGTCTTCGGACAACACCGATGGCCGACCTCCTACCGGGGCCGGCGCCGCTTCGAATTCCGACAAGAGTTGCTCGAACAGGTGCTCCATCTCGCGGTCTGAAAACATGGTATCGCGCATAAAGAGATTTTTTATTGGTACTTGGAAAGAAAAGGTCGGACGATTTGGTTCCGAATGGCGATCCACTCGTCTTTTAGCCGCTGTGGGTCGCTTTGACCCAGATCACGCCCCTTCAGTTCGGGATGCCGATGGTGAAAAATAGCATTGGTTAGGTCGTTTTCTTTGTTGCCGCTCAGAAAAATGGCGCGAACCACCGCAAGGTGCAGACCGATGCCGGTCTGGTTCAAAAACTGTTTGGCCAGATCAGCCAAAGAAGATTGCGGTGTGTCTACCGGGGCGACACCGAAAGGCATCATTTTAATAACGGCGAAATAGAGTGGGCCTCTTTCCTTGGTTTTTTGTTGCACTTTCCCGGCCGGAGTCAGCGTCACTTTTTTGGTCGTTACATTTTTATTGATATTTCCGCCCACCACGGTAGCGATATTGCCATCAATGGCGATCACGATATCGCCGTGGGATTTTGGCTTGCTTTCCACGTTGTCGTATTTAGCCCAGAGTTCTTTTTCGCCTCGGGCATTACAGATAATGTCGCCGACCTCCACGGCTACTTCCTCAATCCTGAAGGCATAAAACGGGTGTGGACGATTTTGCAACCGGTTTTGTTTGGCCCAGATGATGTAACGGTTATGCGCGGTACTCGGGTGGAAGCCGGTGTAGGCCTTCCGCATGATATATGAGATGAATGCCGCGCTCCAGGGGTGTTTCTGGCTACTGGCTTTGCGTTCCTCAATGTTAGTTTCTGCACGGGAATTCGATACCCCGGCGCCTTCTACCCAGTAGCGGCGGACGTGCTCGTACATGCCGGTGTTCCATTCCTTTTTTTGACCCTGCTCCCACAACGCCAGCTCGGCTCGGGCGGCGGTCAGCAGTCGTTGGAGCATGGCCGATTTTTCCGTTGCGGAAAAAGCATGGGCGGATACCTCCCATTCCTTTGAAATGGAGAGGGTGCCTAACTCCCGAAACAGCGAATCTCTTTCCATGTGTATAATGACGTGTTTGGTGAAGTGAACAAGAGGGATTCGGATCGCATCGTCAATCTTGGTTATTTGAGCGTAACAGGCTGTGTTTCTAAAGCCAGATCAATGCCGGTGAGGCTGCGGTAGGCTGTGCGATACCCCTGCACACTGCTTTCGAGTGCCATAAGCCCTATCTCCAGTTCGCCGCCCGGTTTGTCGTCGTTGTAGTTTAGTGCCTCGAGGTTCAGCAAGATGTTCCTGGCATTTTTTGCGCATTCGAAGTGCGTTTCGAAGCGGTTGCTTTCGGTTGGGGCCGACTTGCGGTTGAGCACCAGAATATCGTAAGCCATCGGGATTATCTCATGTAACTTGTCGTATTCCGGCGGGATGCCGATGGTTTGGCGGAGCTCATACACGAGGGAAAGCCCGGATAACAGGTAGGTGATCATGTTCAGGGTATTGTAATAGTTCCGGTTGTAGTTGAACGGCTCGAAGGTTTTGAGCAGCAGGCTGATGTTATCGCGGATACTCACCAAGGTTGCCGAGGAAGTTTTTCCCGTATTCAGGCCCTGGATAGCACTTTTCAGGTCGCTTGTGTTGTAGTAGCCGCAAGTCTGCCGGATGAATTGGTGAAAATGCGTGGGGAACGCATCGTTGCGCACCGTATTGATGTTCAGTCGGTTGCCGGCGGGCGTGTCCATGCCGACGCACTGTAAAAAGGTGACTTCCCGGTCACGGGTCTTGGATGCATTCCCGGATTCCAATTGCCGGGTCAGCATCTCAAGCACCAATGCGATCTGGTCACTTTTGTCATCCTTGGATTTGTTGCCGTTGGAAATCGTCAGTCCGCCGTCGTAGGCATATTTCTGGATCAGGCTGCCGAACATATCCGGCAATCCCATACGTACCATGAAATAGCACCAAACGACATCGCCAAAAAAGAGCTGGTTGAGATGCAGACTGGTTGCCTCGTCCTTGATGTGTTTGGGAACGAGCCTATTGCCTTTCAGGATCGTGCAATGCGTGGGCAAACCCAGGTTGTTGCATTTTACGGCTTCAATTTTAATTTTCTCGGAGGCGCTGGCGTTGCCTCGCTCAAAATATTCAAAAAACAGGTGCTTTAGTTCTACCGAATTGGCTGAAGTCTCCGGGGAGGGTGTTCTGTCTGTATTTTCCCAAGGCAGTAACAACAGAAGCGCCTCGAATCCTTCCGGCATCATCACGATAGGGGCTAAGCTGTCTTTATTGTTGAGGGCTGCCAGTTTTATGGCTAAATCCTTGCTTAATCCTTGTTGTTGTTCCGGCGAAATACCGGTCGGCGGAGGGGTTAGTTTGCTGACAACCCCATCTATCAAAGTTTTGATAGCCTCATCTGTTATCAAGTAACTTTTTTGATCTGCTGGCATGATCTTGAATTTTATTGAATGGTAAGAAACTTAAGTTGTTTTAGCCACTGTGCCATCACAGCATCCAGCCGTTCCGGCGATAAAATATTCAATTCTTTCACGAGTCGAAATACGGCCAGGTGTGCCGTGGGGCGCAAGCCGCTCAAATTCAGTCTGCCCTTACGGGCGTCAAGTGCGAGGCGTCTCAGATGCACGGGATGCAGGGTATTCAAATCAAACAAACTGGTCATCGGTTTTCCGGAAAGCACCTGTAAGCGGGTTTGCAGCATGGCCCGGCAGAGTGTCGGCAAATGCTGCCGGCAGGCAAGCAGTGTGCGGCGCTGTTTCTCCGGCAAATCCTCCAGCGGGTACAGTGCCAGCCACTCCTGTTCCCATTGATCCCACAATCCGAATCCCCACACCTGGCGGCACCATTCAAAGTTGATCAGCACGCGCAGGTAGGGCGTGGGGTGCGGATCGGTTTCCGATATGCGCAGCATCATGGCAGGCGGCAACACCAGCAGCTCCCGGATACCGCCAGGCGCGGCAATGCCGGAGCAACCGAACGTCCAGAAATCGGGGCCGATCTCCGACATCCACATCCCGAACAAATGTTGCACCTCCGCAGAGGCGCCCTGGCGGGCCAGCGCGGCTTGTGCGATTCGGGGCCACATGTCTACCATGCCCAGCCGAACCATCACCTCATGGCCTGCTTCGTGCAGCACGGATGTGAGGTTCCATTTCTCAAGAATCCGGGTGTACGGAATCTGGATCATGGGCATCGGGTTGGGCGTGCCGTCGGGCAGGCGCACGTCCTGTCGGGCGATACTGGCCCCATACCCGCGGTCGCAGTACACCAGTGGGGGCTCTACCAAGTCCAGTGCCGGATGGTGCCGGCGCATGGCATCAAGCGCGAGCGCATCGCATCCAGCCAGTAGCCGGCCAAGCCCTGGCATCAGGCGTTGGGAGAGAATGTCGGCGTAGGTGTCAAAGAACGCGAACGTTTTGGTCAGTTGTAACTCAACGTCGCCCAACTCTGCTTGTAGGCTTTGATGGGTTCCCATGTTACCGGTATCCTTGCTGAGCAGGGTCTTGGCATGTTGCCGTAAGCGTAGGTCAAGGCGTTTCTCCGCAGTCTTTAAGGAATTGAGCAATACCTCCCACTGCCGCTCAGAGATATCGGCCTCAGGTGGCAAGCCAACCATGTCGCGCAAGGACGACAAGGCCCGAACACGTCGCAACATCGCAGCATAACGACGGTACAAAGAATTGGTACCGACCGTGCTCATCTGGTTTTGTCGCGAATAACGATGACAATTTTTTCAATTTCCTCACCTGGTTTTTCGCTCAAGTGAATGACTCGGGTTCCGCGTTCGGTATTCCGAGCAATCGAGCCTTTTTTCCCGGACCAATTGTCCTTGCCGTGATTCAAACCGACCTCGAAGGATTGCGTGGCAAGGCGTTCTGCTGCTATCGGGTCATCCACTTCGTCATGGAGGTTGCCGGCAGCGAACTCGAAAGACTTGCTTACGCTACCGATCAGGTTTTTCAAGCCGGCCATGTTTTCCTGGACACTGTTAGCCGGATTAATACCCATTCGATTCATGAAACCGGAGGCGACACCTGAGGCTTTGCCTTTAAGTGCATGCACTCCCTTTTTCAACAGCGACCTGCCTCGTTGTTTCAATCCTTCCGAAAGAGGGCCAAGCGCTGTTTTAAGCCCTTGAAAAGCCAGCCCTCCGATGCCGGGTGCAAGGGCATTTGCTGCTAATCCAATACCCTTGTTCACAAGCCCTTTGAGTACAGGGTTGCTTTTCACGAACTGCACACCTTTCTTTAATAACCCGCCTAAGAAAAACTCCCGGTGCATGTCGTCCAAAATGCCGTCCATTTCTTGTTCCAGTTCATATTCATTTTCAAACTCCCGTTGAGAAAGTTCGAACAAGCGACCAGCAAAAGAGTCCACTGGATAATCGTCCAGTTCAAACTCCATACTGCTCTCCCCTTCGTCGTATTCGTACTCGGCATCATTCTCGTCATACTCATAATCTGCATCCTCATCGTATTCATACTCTTCCTCATCCCCTTCCAGCATACTTTCCAGTTCCTGTTCGAGGGTGCCGCCCGGAAAGTCATCATGTACATGCCCCATCGCTAATTCGAACTCATGTTCGAGTTGCGACATGTCGAATGGCTCATGGTAATTGCTCATAATGTGGTGGTTTTATTGTTAAAAAAGTTGTTACAGACAGCAAAAAGCAATGCTGTTATAGCCTATTGAAAATATAAAATACCAACAGCCCCCCGGCGCACATCGCACCGGCGGGCTGCCAATCGTGTGGACAAAAGCATAGTACCCCCGCCCACTTAAATCTTAACAGTCACCAGAAAAAAATTTTTTCACCCTCACTCCACCACCACAAACCCCGCCCGGCGGTACGGCTCGTACCGCCGGCGGCGCATCTCGTTCTGGGTGGCGCGGAGGGATTGGCGGGCAGGCGCAGCTTACCTTTTCACTACCCTCACTGTCGCTCCCAGGCCGCCATCCTCATACAAATACACCCAGTACACGCCCGCCGGCAGGGCACTCAAATCCAGTGGTACTGTGTTATTTGTCGTTTGAGGAAGCACAAGTTGCAAAACGTTTTGTCCGAAGGTATTCCAAACTTGCAACCGCGCTTCGCTGCGCAGTGGCGCTTCCAGCCGCAGGGTTAGCGGGCCGGAGGTGGGATTGGGAGCAACGGAGAAAAAAGGTTGTCGGGCTACGGGTTCGTCCGTGCGCACCAACATGGGATCATACCGATACACCCCGCCTAAAAAGTCCACCGACTTGGCAAACCACAAGCGGTTTTGGCTATCCACGAAAAAGGCATCAGGCGCATCCTGAGAGGAATTCGTCCAGTTGGGCGGAATCAGTTCGGTCCACACGCCGCCGCGCAACACGGCTACACGGGCGCCAGGAGTACCTTGTATTTGAGGCGCGTAGCCTACATACATGCTGCCGGCCTGATCAAAAGCAACCCTTAGCACGAGGTCTGAAGGCAATCCGGAATTCGCAGTGGTCAGCACCGTCCAGTTCTGTCCGTCGTAACGGGCCAAGCCGGCGCTGGTAGCGGCCCAGATGGCACCGTCGGGCGCTTGCGCCAAAAAATTGACCCGGTTGCTGGGCAAGCCCGAGTTGCTCACGGTGATGGAGTCCCAAGTAGTACCGTTGTACCGGAATATGCCCTTACTCAAGTTCGCCGTGGTAAACCAGGCGGTACCGTTCGCTTCGATGAATATTTTACGCGTGTAGGCAAGGGGCATGGGCGAATTATCCGGCGTAAAAAACTGCCATTGCCCATCGGCACTGTAGCGCGCCAGGCCGGAGTAGCCACCGGAACCAAGCCTGTGGAACGAAAACCACCGGTCGCCGTTGGGCGCCCCGGTCGAAGTCAGGACGAAGTTGCCGGGGAAATGGGCGGCGCAGGTATCGAAAAGGGTCCATGCTCCGCCCGAGTAGCGCAGTATCTGGGCTCTGTCAAGGCCGAACCACATTGCTCCATCGGAATCAGCTTGTACACTGAACACGTCGTTGGTCGAGGCGCCGTAGTCAATGGGTAAATATTGTTCCCAGACATTGTCCACTGTCAGGCGTGCGATGTACCGTCCGTGATCAATTGCACCGAGCCAGATACTGCCGTCGGAACCTTCGGCAATGCCGTCGAACATGATGCCTCCCGGCGTTCCGGGCAGGGCCATTAATTGCCTGCTCCAGCCTTGGCCGTCAAGTCGGGCCAGATCGCAGGCGGAAACCCAGATGCGACCCGCGCCATCCTCGGCCGGCGAAATAGCGTCATCAAAAGTACAACCGATTTCTTTGGTGAGGTAATGCGTCCACGCTTCTTGCTGCAATACAGAAACAGTCGCAGAGGTCGTCAGGATCAACCGGCCCGCGCTTCCGGCAACCACTTTCTGCAATTGTGGCGCTGGTGTGCCGAGACCAATGCTGACGGCGGTGTAGCCCGTCCAGACGCCGGCTTCCAATTTTGCAAGTCGGACCAGTATAACAGAGCTAAGTCCCCCGATAGCCCACAGGACACCCTCCGTGGTAACGGCCACCGAATAGACGTTGTTCAGGTTGGATATTCCGGTATTGGATGAGTTGTAGAAAGTCCAGTTGGCGCCATCCTGCTCGACGACCCCGCTGCCGGCGGTAGCGAAATACACCTTCCCATCGGATCCGAAGGCCACATCCCAGATGTTGTTGGTTGGCAGCCCCGAATTGGCTGTATTCAGTACCGTCCAGACCCCAGCCTTATAGAAGGCCACGCCATTGTCGGTGGCTGCGTATAGGCTGCTGTCGGGAGCCGCCTTAAGGGCGCGTACGATGGCGTTGGCCGGCAGACCAGTTTGCGACAAGGTCCAGGTTTGGGCGTTGGCGCCGTCGAAGCGGCTGATGCCGCCGGGGTGCTGCATCCACCAGTGCCCTTCGGCATCAATGGCGAGTTGGGTAATACTGTCGGATGGCAGCGCCGAATTGGACGAGTTGAAAAACGCGCGGTTGCCTAAGGTATCAAAATGAACGATGCCGGCGCCGTTTGTTCCGGCGAGGGTCGTATTGCCTTGGGAGACCAGTCCGCTCACGCCGGGTGATGGCGCGAAGTACGTCCAGTCACCTGTTTGAGCAGTGAGGCAGAAGCATGTCGGCAAAAAGAGCAAAAAGAGCAGCGATGTACGCATGTTTAATAAATTTTGTTTGCTTGGTTAAACTGTCGGAAACCTTGTACCTACAAGGCGTACAATCTTAACCAGCACCAGAAATAAAATTTATTCACCCCTCACTCCACCACCACAAACCCCGCCCAGTGGTACGGCTCGTACCGACGGCGACGCATCTCGCTCTGTGCGGCGCGGAGGGCCTGGCGGGCGGGAAGGTTTTCCCCCAGGAGTTTTTGGTAAAACACCGCCATCATTTCCTGTGTAACGTGGTCCGGCGCCTTCCAGAGCGACATGACCAGCGTCCTGGCGCCGGCTATTTTGAACGCCCGTTGCAGGCCGTACACGCCTTCGTTGGCCTCAATATGGCCGAGGCCGGTTTTGCAGCCGGAGAGCACCACGAGATCGGTATGGCGCAGATCGAGTTGACTGATTTCGTAGGCGGTCAGGATGCCGTCTTCGCGGTTGCCGAGCGGGCGACCGGTTTTCCAGGCGTGGTTGGCTCCGGCCAGAATGAGGCCTGAGCGGATCATGGGGTGATCGCTCAGACGAACGACATGTTCCCCAAGCTGCTCCACCGGCCCATCACCCGCCGCCAGATCGGGATCCGGGAAAAAGAAGCCATGCGTTGAAATATGCAGGATTTTGGGAGACGGGTCGGCTTGTCCGATTTGTTTGAAAGACTCCTCGGTGGCCTTCCAGCCTTTTACCGCCTGGACAGGCACGCCGGCTTTGCTCAGCACGGCCTGTATCCGGTCCACTTCTTTATCCGACCCATTCAAAAAGGCCCAGTATTCTTCCCCTCGAAGGGCCGCATCGGTTTGGTCAAAGGCGGGGCCGCCCCGGTTGTCGGCACTGCTTGTTGCCGGGGCGGGATAGGCCGTGCTGTCCATGCTGAATTGGATGCCCCCGTACAGCAGTGCAGAGGGTGGTTCGGTTGCCGTGATGTGCCGGGCTTGGTAGGCCAGCTGCCGGGTGCTGCCGAGTAACACCAGATCATATTGGTCGGCGAGTGTGGTTTGGGCAGCGGTGGGAAGGGCGGACAGGTTCAATCGGTGCAACAGGCCGCTGGAAGAATAGTACACAGTACGCAGGCCGCTCAGATGTGCATCCAGCGGCGCCCAGAGCAGCTGGTAGAGGGCATTGTTGCCTGTCGCCGGATCAATGCCATACAAATCGTTCAGATGATATTTTTCGGACTTGCCCTTTTCACCCGACAAAAGGGCGGCCAGTTGCTTTTCCGTACACATCGGGATAAACAAGGGGTGCTTCATGCCGGATTTCAACAAGAGCGCAGCGTAAATTACGCTGTCCGTGGATGCCGGGCTGTAATAGTTGAAGTGGACGAATTCGAGGGCGGCTTCGTCGGGCTGAAGAGCGGTCTGGACATCGTGCCGGTTGGCGATGCGCAGTATGTTGCCGAAGTCGGCCATACTGCGCGCCAAGTTTCTTTCCAGGCTATCGGATTGCGCCTCAAGGAACGTTATGTCTTTCCTCCCTGCTGCCGGTTTGACATATTCCACAGCGATGCGGCGCTGAAGCCCGATCCAGCGGTTGTACTCTTCCTGGGTTGCCCGGTCCGCAGAAGACAACATGCGGCGTACACCCAACTGGTTTTCCAACAGCAAGAGTTTGGCCGTCAGGCTCAGGTTGTAACACTCGCCTTGTAATTCCGCATCCGGAAACGTCAGGCAATAACTGAGGAGGTGGTGCCTTTCCCGTTCTTTGGCTGCCTGCATGCCGAGCAAATCTTTTTCGGAAAAATACTTGGTCGCCCGAAGCATGCTTTCCTGCATGAGTGTGCTTAGTTTCCGAAACCGGGGAGTCGCCTGACCAACAGACCGCTCCCGGTAGTAGGATTTGGCCAGTTCGAACACGCTTTCTTCGTACTCATTTCGCTTTTCCGCTTTGATCGAGTCCAATACCTCCAGCGCCTGAAGGAAACTGGATTGTCCGGACGCATGGTCTCCCTGTTGCACGAACAACTTGCCCACGCCAAGTTTCAGGGTGGCGTACCCCGGGCTGTTGTTTTGGCCCATGTTTTCGTGGAGGCCAAGCGCTTCGTTGAACGTGTTTTGCGCTTTCTGATATTTGCCTTGGCCGGCATAAAGCAGCGCCAGGTTGCCCAGAATCTGCGCATATCGGTAGGGGTTTTTTTTGTCCGGATTTTTCAGAATGATGTCCCGGCATTGCAAAAACTCCCTTTCGGCATTTGCATAATCCCGCATGCTTTTGTAGCACAAGCCTGCGGTATTGCAAAGTTCTCCTTCCGTTAAATTGTCTTTGTCCAAAAGTTCGATACTGACGGTCTTTGCTTCCTCAATGCGCTGGAGCGCCTCCTGATACCTGCCCGTGCTGCTGTAGAGCACGGCCAGGTTTTGTAGCGGCAAAAAATAGTTGGGGTGTTTTTTGGTATGCGCTTTCTCACTGCTTTGCAGCGATTTCAGGAATATCTTTTCCGCTTCGCCATATCGGCCCTGCTCCATGATACAGACCCCCATGTTCATTGCCACCATTCCATAGGTAGAGTTATCCTCGCCTATGGTATCCTTGAAGATGGCCAAAACGGAGCGGTACATGTTTTCCGCATCTTCAAAGCGGTTCGTATTTTTGTAAACCGTGGCGAGGTTTTGAAGCCCCATGGCATAGTTGTAGTGCCGGAGGCCATATCGTTTTTCATTGATGCTTTTGGCTTGCAAAAAAATACGTTCCGCATCGTCAAATCGGCCTGCTCTGGCGTAAAGTATCCCAAGCGAGTTCAAACTGGTGGAGTAGGCCTTATGGTCGGCGCCGAAAAGTTCTCCGCGAATTTGCAGCCCCTTTTTGAGCGGGTCTTCTGCTTTATCATACTGCTGGGCTTCCAGAAGAACAGCGCCGATTTGGTGCTGACAATCCGCATATTTGGCGTGTTTAACGCCAAAATTAGTCTCGGCCACGCGGTTGGCGGCTTCGGCGGCCTCCAGCGCCTCCGAATAGGCGGCTTTTTTTAACAATCCATTCGACACGGAGATCAAACTATCCACTTCCCGTACGACCGCTGCGGAGTCCACCGCCTGCCCCAAAAGGGAAAAAAAGGAAAGCAAAAGTGTACTTAAGCAAAAAGTCTGTTTCATAGTTAAGTTGACATTTTATGGTTTAAGAATCAATCTATTGCCCGCAAGAGCTTGCGGGCTTCCGGCTGTCGGGCAGCGCTTGAATCTGCCGAGATGCGCCGCAGCAGGACTTTGGTTTCCCGGAGGTCTCCGGCATGCAAATATGCCAACGCCAGATACCAGTACGCCTGCCCAACAAACCGCGAACGGTCATTTCGGATGACGGATTCCAGGATTTTGGCGGCCTCTTTAGAGCGCCCCATATCCAGCAGGCAATTGGCCCGCCGGAACTGTAGATCATCGTCGTCGCGAGCCCTGGTATCCAGCGAATCGAAGAGTGCCACCAAAGCCCGGCAGTCGCCTTCCCAGTACAACCGCTCGATGCGTTCCGGTGGAGTATCCCCTTCCCTTGTACCTCGCACCGCCGGATCCAAGGAATCATCGCGGTACGGCCGAAAAGCCCCTGCGAACAAACGGCGGGTATCGGCAACAGCGGGCCGGGCCGGTTCAGCGGGCCGAGCCGGGGCCGGGGCGGTTTGTACGGGTGGAACAGACTGGATTTCAGGAGCCGGCGGCGGCGGCGGGATTGGGGCTTCCGCAGCGGGTTTCCAAAACCACCAGGCGAGCAGCAGCACGGCGACAAGGAGCACGCCCGTTGCTGCCGGCCACCATCGGCGCCGGCGCGTCTCCCCGGCGACCGGATCATCCAGTTCCCGGCCTTTTTGGGCCAGCCGCGCCCGCAGCCGCGCCGTGGCCTCCTGCCGGATGGCGGCCAACGCAAGGCCGTGCAGTTCCACTTCCGCGCGGAAAGCAGGATCGCCGGCCATTTGGCGCCGGACATCGGCTTGCTCCTCCGTACTGAGGGTTCCGTCGAAATACCGTTCGATCAGTTCCTGTTTTTCCATGGTGCGGGTCAAGAAGATTTTGCCTCCCGGGCGGTTTGAATCAGTTCTTTCAGCCGTTTCAGGCAGCGGGATAGTATGACGCTGGTGGTATTGGCGGAACTATGTTGCCACTCCACCTGGATTTCCCCAATGCTTTTTTCACAAAAATAGCGCTGCTCCAGCATCTCACGGCATTGGGACGACATGGCCCGCATCGCCACCTGCAACATTTCCCGGGCTCCGTGACCCTCCGGTTGCACATCCATCGGATGCGGAGCGATCAGGATAGCATCGCTGCGGGCGATCAGGTCGGCGCTGTCTTTCCACAGGATGCGTTTCATTTTCCGTTTGCCGTTGAGCAGGCTTCTGAACGCTACGGCGAATAACCAGCACCGCATATCGCACTGCAAGGCCACCAACCGACCGGAAACAACCTGGGAGTAAAACGCCACCACGGCCTCCTGCCAGGCGTCTTCAAAATCCTGCCGGGGCGCGTCGAAACGCTTGGCCGCCCAGCGGAAAAAATCGGAACGGTAGCGGGCATACAATTCCTCCATCACGTCCGTTTTGCCGGCGCTGATAGCGAGTATAATGGTTTCCGTGTCTAAGTGACGGGACCTGCCCAAGGTTTTTTTTGGGCGTAAAAATAGAACACGAATCTATATACACAAGTATTCAGCTTTCCAGACAGGCCATGCCCGGCCATTAAAATTCAAACAGTCGCTTACATTTGCTGCATGAAAATCTTCTGCATAGGCCGCAACTACGCGGATCACGCCAAGGAACTGAACAATCCTGTGCCGTCGGAGCCACTCATTTTTATGAAGCCGCCCACGGCGCTCGTGGTGAACAACAAGCCGTTTTTTTACCCGGATTTCACCCGCGACCTGCACTACGAGGGCGAAATCGTGCTACGGGTATGCAAAAACGGGCGCTCCGTGCAGCCTGAGTTTGCCCACCGGTACTACGATGCAGTCGCCTTCGGCATTGACTTCACCGCCCGCGACCTGCAAGACAAACTCAAACAAAAAGGCCAGCCCTGGGAAATCTCCAAGGGGTTTGACCGCTCCGCCCCGCTAAGCAAATGGATTCCGCTGGCGGAACTGCCCAACCCGCAGGACATTCATTTCCAACTCCGGAAAAACGGCCAGGTGGTACAGGACGGCCATACCCGCGACCTGATTTTCCCGTTCGACACGCTCATCGTGCATATCTCGCGGTATTTCACCTTGCAAAAAGGCGACATGATTTTTACCGGCACACCTGCGGGCGTAGGGCCGGTGCAAATCGGCGATGTGCTCGAAGGGGAAATAGAAGGCCGTAAACTACTGGTATGTGCGATCAAATAAACCGGAGTACATTTGTTCCCCTTCACAGCGCCAAAACACGTTTGACCTTGCGCCGACGCGCTCAAATCAATTTTTCAATACAATGACCAGAACGCTACTCTGCCTGTCTGCCCTTATTCTCGTTGCTGCTCTTCCTGCCCAGCCCCCCACTCCCGCACCGCCTCAGCGCGGCGCCGTGCTGATCCTCGGCGCCACGGCGCACCTCGGCAACGGGCAAGTGCTGCCCAACAGCGCTATTGCTTTTGAAAACGGCAAACTGACCCTTGTAGCCGATGCGGCCACCATCCGGCTGGATCGCAGCAAATTTGCCAAAATTTTTGATGCCACGGGCAAACACGTCTATCCGGGTTTCATTGCTACCAACTCACGCCTCGGACTCGTGGAAGTAGAGGCGGTGCGCGCCACGCAGGATTTCTCCGAAATCGGCGCTTACAACCCGAATGCCCGTTCGATCATTGCCTACAACACCGACTCCGATATTCAGCCCACTGTGCGCTCCAACGGCGTGCTTTTGGCCCAGGTGGTGCCCTCCGGCGGCGTGATTTCCGGCACCTCGTCGGTCGTGCAACTTGACGCCTGGAACTGGGAAGACGCCAGCCTGCGCACCGACGACGGCGTGCACCTCAACTGGCCCACACCACAACCCCGCCGCCGCTTCGGACCACCCGGGCGCACACCCGATCAGGAGCCGGAAGGCAATGCCTACGATAAAAACGTGGAGCAAATCCGACGCTTTTTCGAGGAGTCCCGGGCATACTGCCAAAATCCCGCTCCCGAAACAAAGAACCCGCGTTTCGAGGCCATGTGCGGCATCTTCACCGGAAAACAAAACCTGTACATCCACACCGGCAATGCCCGCACCATGCAGGAAGCCGTGCTGTTTGCCGAGCATTTTGGCGCTCGTACAGTGCTCGTCGGTGCTTCCGATGCCTGGCTTGTCACCGATTTTTTACGGGAGCACCGCGTGCCGGTCGTGCTCGACCAAACCCAGCGCCTGCCCGGCCGCGACGACGAAGACATTGACCAGCCGTTCAAAACCCCGGCAGCCCTGCATGCCGCAGGTATCCCCTTCGTGCTGGCCGGCGAAGCCGCCTGGCAACAACGCAACCTGCCTTTTCAGGCCGGCCAGGCCATCGGTTTCGGGCTGCCTTACGAAGCCGCAGTACAGGCGCTTACCCTCAGTCCGGCAGCCATCATGGGCATCGGCAACACGACCGGCTCGCTGGAGGCAGGCAAAGACGCCACGCTTTTTATCAGCGACGGCGATGCACTGGATATGCGCACCAACCGCGTAACCGTCGCCTTTATTCAGGGCCGCGAAATCAGCCTCGACAACAAACAAAAGGTGCTGCAACGGCGCTTTGAGGAAAAGTACCGGAATTAATATCAAAAATTTGGCTATACCTTTGGGCCGCTTTAATTGAAGGCCGCTTGCGAGGGGAGGGGTCACAGAGGCTCATGGAGTTCAAGAGGCTCACAGAGACAGCTCAACGTAGATTGGACAGATTCCTGCGGAATGACAAAAAACTCTGTGAGCCTCCGTTTTCTCTATGAGCCTCTGTGACACTCCCCACGCAAGCGGCCCCGCCAAAACCGATCTCACGCCCATGCGCAAATTTTTTACCCAAACCGTAATCCTTTCCCTGTTTGTCACCGGCACGGCCATTGCCCAGCAGGAGCCGCAGGGTACCCAGTTCATGTTCAACAAACTGGCCTACAACCCCGGCTATGCAGGTAGTTTCGTATCTCCCACCCTCACCGCCATACACCGCAGCCAATGGATCGGCATAGACGGAGCGCCCAACGCCCAGTACCTGTCGTTCAACCAGCCCATGCTCAACGAGCGCATCGGCATCGGCGCTACCGTGTCGCGTCACAGCGTGGGCATCAACCGCACCTTCACCGTTGACCTCGTGTACTGCTACCGAATTCCCCTGCGTCGCGGCCACCTCGGCATCGGATTGCAACCCAGCGTGCGCAATTTTTGGCAAAACTGGAACGACGAACGCCTGTACAGTTCCACGCCCGCCACTACCGACGGCGCCATTCCCACCGATGTGCGCAACAAGTGGATGGTCAATTTCGGCTTTGGATTTTACTACTCCAACCCCGACAAAGGCTGGTACGTCGGAGTCGCCGTGCCGCGCTTTTTTCAGAACAACATAGACTTTTCAGAACTCGGCAATAATTTTTCCCGCGAAGAACGCCATTTCAACGCCATGGGCGGTTTTACGCTACACCCAAGCGACGACCTGGAAATCATGCCCCAGTTGTTGCTTAAATACGTGCCCAATGCCCCGTTCGAAGCCGAACTGAACGTGCTGGCCGGTATCCAAAAAACATTTTACGGCGGCCTCAC
>JAEUUV010000088.1 GCA_016787285.1 Saprospiraceae bacterium
GTGGGCACCGGCGGCTGGGCAATGGTCACGGTGTCTTTTGCCGTACAGCCACCGGCGTCGGTGGCCGTCACGATGTGTTGCCCCGGGTTGAGGTTGGCAGCCGTAGCGGTGGTTTCGCCGTTGCTCCAGAAATAGGTGAACGGCGGAGTGCCGCCCGAAGCCGTAGCGGTGGCGCTTCCAGGTGCGATGCAGGTAGCGTTGACGACAGCGGTGATGGTCACCGACGGGATTGGCGGGGGGGCAAGCACGACAGTAGCCGTGGCCGTGCAGCCGCCGGAGTCGGTGGCGGTCACGGTGAACGTACCGGCATTCAGGTTGGTCGCCGTGGCGTTCAGGCTTCCGCTGCTCCAGGCAAAAGTGTACGGCGGGATACCCGACGAAGCCGTAGCCGTGGCGCTGCCCAATGCCGAGCAGGTTACCGGTGCCGCTACATTTGCCGTCACTGCCGGCGGCGGCGACTGCACCACGGCGACCGTATCGGAAGCCGTGCAGCCCGTGGCGTCCGTCACCACCACGATGTTCGGCCCGACTGCAAGATTCGCGGCCGTCGCGGTCGTGTCGGTACCGTTCCACACAAATACATACGGAGTTGTTCCGCCCGAAGCCGTAGCTGTGGCGCTGCCGCCTGTCAGGCAGGTAGCGGGACCGGTAGGCGTAGCCGAAACCGTCAGGGTGGAAGGCAATTGGACGATGGTCGCCGTCGCAGTGCCGGTGCAGCCCGTGGGCACATCGGTGATGGTGACGGTGTAGGTGCCGGCGGCTAAACTGTCGGCAACCGCCGTGGTGTCGCCGTTGCTCCAGAGGTAGGTGAAATTACCGGAGCCGCCGGCTGCCGAAGCCGAAGCAGTCCCGCCCTGAAGGCAGAGCGCATCGCCGGTTTTGTCGGTTATGACGCTGAGCACCGTATTGTTTCCGGGAATATCCACGTCCAGCAGGAACTCACAGCCGTTGGCGTCGGTGACAACCGCACTCACCGGGCCGGCCGGGCCGCTGGTGGTAAATGTCGTGTCGTTATTGTTCCAGAGAATCGTGTACCCCGGCGTCCCGCCGGAAGGCGAAACCGTGGCGCTGCCGGGCACGCCGCAGGCGGCGGCGGTGAAGTTGGTCAATACATCCAGCGTGGGCGGTTCCACGACGGTGGCCGAAGCGGAGTTCGAGCAGCCGTTGGCATCGGTGACGGTCACCGTATAGGTGCCCGGCGGGAGGTTGGGCAGGATTTGTGTGGTTGGAAGACCTGCCCCCCAGTCGAACGTGTAGGGCGGAGTGCCGGTCATGGGGCCGGCATATACCGAGCCGTTGTTGTCGCCAAAACAGGGAATATTCGTGGGTATGGCCATCAGCCAGATGCCTTCGTTCTGGAA
This sequence comes from Saprospiraceae bacterium, assembly GCA_016787285.1. Classification (GTDB taxonomy): domain Bacteria; phylum Bacteroidota; class Bacteroidia; order Chitinophagales; family Saprospiraceae; genus M3007. Next base: position 1,362 of record JAEUUV010000088.1, read on the forward strand.
AAACACGGTGTTGTTGCCCACGGCGGTGCAGCCGTTGAAGTCCGTCACCGTGACCGTGTACGGGCCTTCGGTAAGGCCGATAATCTGGGCGGTTGAACCCGCATTGCTCCATGAGTAGCCGTATGGAGCGGTACCGCCTGTCGGTACGGCGGTGGCAGTGCCGTCGGGCGCGATGCCGCAAATCTGGTCTTCGGTCGAAACCGCCACACTCAGCAGGTTGGGCTGAATAATCGAAACAGTACCGACGGCGGTCACGGAATTTGCATCCGTGACGGTGACGGTGTAGTTCCCGGCACACAGGCTGTCGAGCGACGCGCCTGCGTCACCCGTGCTCCAGGCGTAGGTGTACGGGAATGTTCCATTGAGGCCCACGGCTGTGGTCGAGCCGTCGCAGCGACCAAAACACGAGACATTGGTTTGAATAAATGTCACGCTGACCTGAGCGTCCAGAAAAGCAGGCAACGTCACCAAAGCCAGTACAAACAGACGTATTCGTTGGAAAGAGAAGTCAATATGTGTTTTTCCCATGTGAACAAGGGTGTTTTTTCAATAGATGGAAAATACCGGGGAGAAAAATCTCCAATAAACTTGCCAAGATGTTGTGGCAAGGGTTTCTGCTTTTCACGAAAGGGGGGAAACGCGATTCGGATGACCAGCGGGAGAATGGCTAATCCGGTACAAATGTAGGCTTACCATACGCCGCCGTGCAAGGCAGTAGGTCAATTATTAAAAAATTCCAAGAATGAGGCAGGTACAGGCGCCGATTAGCGTGGAATTGGCTGCTGTCGGCATTTCTTCAAAATTACTGCTTGTGTGGTAGGAGCAAAGGCGAAGTTACTTGAAAAAAACTATGATGACTATCCGCATATTGTACCCCGCCGCGAGTCAACCCCACCCCCAACCCCTCCCCCGGCGGGGAGGGGGGCTTGCCCTCATCAGAAGTGAAACCTTGGAGTCGGGATGTTTTGGCTTTCCGACTTTAAATCGACAGGCAAAGCGCGATGTGCCCCCCTCCCCGCCGGGGGAGGGGTTGGGGGTGGGGTTGACTCGCGGCGGGGTACAACGTGCCGATAGTCACTAAAACTATTTCAGGCTCAACATCTCCAGCACCCCCGCTGCCGGTTTTTCCAGGAAAACCAGCGGGTGTTCCCGCACATCCTCCACCACATCTGCTGGATAAACAAACGCGCGGTCGCGAAAAATTTCGCGCAGTTCGGCAGCATCCAGCGCGCTGATTTTACCGGCAAACAGTTCTGCTTTTTCAAAACAGTACTGGAGCCGGTCGAGCAGAAACTGGAAATCCTTGACCCAGATGACCGTCTCCGGGGGCAACACGCGGAACAGCGCCACTTTTTGATCCTGCCGGAAACGCGTGTTCAGGTTGGGCACAATGCGCACGCTGCCGATGGTTTGTTTGGACAATTGCGTGAGCGGGTCGAACGTGCGGATACTTTCCACCTCGTCGTCGAACAGTTCGATTCGGTACGGGAATTCGTTTCCGTAGGAAAACAGGTCTACGATGCCGCCCCGAATGCTGAATTGTCCCGGCTCGTACACGAAATCGGTGCGCTCGAAGCCGTACTCTACCAGCACCTGCATGATGAAGTCCATATCGAGTTTTTCACCGGTAGCCACTTCGATGCGACTTTTGGCCAGCACATCGGGCGACACCACTTTTTCGAACAGGGCTTCGGGGTAGGTAATTACGGCAAATCGCCCGGCGTCGGGCGCCGTGATGCGGTTGATCGTTTCGGAACGCTGTAAAATCTGGGTGGGATTAAGGTCGTCGAAGAATGCCGGGCGTTTGAAACTGTCGGGGAAAAAGTGAACAGCCTGCTCGCCGAGGACACCTTGCAGGTCGTTGAGCAGGTAAGCCGCTTCTTCTTTGCTTTCGGCGATAAACAGGACGGCGGACGGCAGGCGCGCACCTGGCGGTCGTCCGGATTGCGTAACGGTAGCGGCGACGGCAAAGGCCAACTGCGCCCCGGTCAGGCCGCTCAGGTGTATGCGGGCGCCCGGTTCCTGCAAGGCTTGAGCCAATTGGGCGGCAGCGGGGTGTTCGCGGTAGCGTTCGAGGAGGTGGCTGATGTTGCTCACGGGGCAAAGGTAGTGGGCATTTTGTCGGTTACGATCCGGTAAATACCGGGTATTTTGTCGGTTACAATCCCTGAAATGCCAAAATCAACTCCTTCGCCATACTTCCAGCCACTTTTTCCGATACTTGCGCACGCAATCGTTTTTCCA
>JAEUUV010000336.1 GCA_016787285.1 Saprospiraceae bacterium
ATCAAAAATCGATTTTTGGAGCCTCTTTGATACTATCGTCCACCCTCAAGCATCAGGCTGCGGAAAGTTCCAAACCAACAAGTGGGCCGCCTGAAATGAAAAAGACCGCCTCATAAGTGCGACTTATGAGACGGCCTCGTCTATTTACACACCTCGGCATCGCTTACAAAACAGAAAAGTTCCTTGCAAAGGTTTGAACAGGTATCATTTCGGTACCAGCCATCACATCTCAAACCCAACATGAATTCGGAGGGCATTTGCCAATAGCCAACACATATCTTTGCGGCCCAAATTTTGAACTGCCGCCGTCATGTCCAACCGCCCCCCTGCCACCCTCGACTGGGTGCTGCTTTTTTTGCTCACTCTCATTTGGGGGGCGTCGTTTATTTTCATCAAACGCTCGGTAGCGATTTACAGCCCCATGCAAATGGCGATGTGGCGCATGGTACTGGCACTTGCGGTATACCTGCCCATTGCAGTTGTGTTTTGGAGCAAAGTTGACTGGAAACGCTGGAAAGCGCTGGCCATCGTGGCGTTTTGCGGCTCGGCCATTCCCAATTTTTTCTTTGCCGTAGCCCAACAGCACGTCAGCAGCAGCCTGGCCGGGGTACTGAACTCGCTCACGCCGCTGTTCACGCTCGTGCTTGGTGTGCTGTTTTTTCAAATGGTGTTCAACAAGTACAAGGTGCTGGGCGTCGTGCTCGGACTTGCAGGCGCCGCCGTGCTGATCCTGTTCAACAGCAGCAGCGCCGTGGAAGGCAACGGATTTTATGCCACCCTTTGCGCGGGCGCCACCGTTTGCTACGCGATAAATGCCAACGTCGTGAACCGCCACCTGCGCGACCTGCATCCGGCGGCTATTGCGTCGGCGGCATTTGTAATTACCGGCGGGCTGTTTTTACTGGGGCTTTGGTGGTCGGGCGGCTGGGCTGCAGCCTGGCAACACCCGCAGGGCATGCAAGGATTAGGCTACATTTTTTACCTGTCGGCGATGGGTACGGTGGGCGGTTCCATTCTGTACTTTTGGCTGCTGCAACGCACGAGCGCTATTTTCGCCACATCCGTCACATACTTGCTGCCGGTAGCCGCCCTCGCACTCGGCGCACTGGACGGTGAGGAGATCGGACTCACCGATTTGGCGGGTACGGGGGTGATTCTCGCCGGAGTTTATCTGGCGCGGAAATAAGGCCAGACTTTCCAGGTTTTTGAAACCTGGAAAGTCTAAGATCACTTGAACCACCCCGCGTAAAACACGTAATTGTTGGCGATGCGCTCGATCTGCCCCTTGAACAATTCCGGCGTCAGTTCCTTCACCCGGCGCGCCGGCACGCCGGCGTACACGCCGCCGGTTTCACACACCATGTTTTCGAGTACCACCGCCCCGGCGGCGATGAGGCAGTTTTCTTCTACTACCGCCTGATCCATTATGATGGCGCCCATACCTACGAGGACGTTGTCATGCAGGGTGCAGCCATGCACGAGCGCCCGGTGCCCGATGCTGACATTGTTGCCGATCGTGGTGCCGCACTTCTGATAGGTGCCGTGCAGGATGGCGCCGTCCTGAATGTTTACTTTGTTGCCGATGCGGATAAAATTTACATCACCGCGCACTACCGCCTGAAACCAAACGGAGCAGTCATCGCCCATGGCCACGTCGCCGATGATCGTGGCGTTTTCAGCAAGGAAACAGTTTTGACCAAATTGGGGAGTGAACTCGCGACAAGGGATGAGTAGTGCCATTTTGTTGACAGGTTGATTGGTTGACTGGTTGAGCGGGTTAAACCTTCCGAAGCCGTTCCCCGGCCTGTTCCAGCAAGTCTTCCGTTTTAGCGAAGCAGAATCGGATGACTTTGTCGTCGCGTCTATCGGAGAAGAAGGAAGACACCGGGATGGCGGCCACGCCGAATTCGATGGTCAGGCGTTTGCAAAAATCGAGGTCGGGTTCGTTGCTGATGGCGGAGTAGTCGTACAATTGAAAATAGGTGCCTGAACAATGGACCGGGCGAAACCGGGTACCCGCCATAGCCTGCTGAAAAGCGTCGCGTTTTTTTTGGTAAAACTCCGGTAAGCCGGTGTATTCCGAAGGGTCGGCCATGAAATCGGCAAACGCGGCCTGCATGGGGTGATTCCCGGAGAATACATTAAACTGATGCACTTTGCGGAACTCGCGGGTCAGTTCGGGAGGAGCAATGCAGTAACCGGTTTTCCAACCAGTGTTGTGGTAGGTTTTTCCGAAGGAATAAATGCACAGGCTGCGGGCATACAAGTCGGGGTAACGAAGGGCCGAAGCATGCGGCTCGCCGTCGAAAATGAGGTGCTCGTACACCTCATCGCTGAGCACCAGCACGTCGGTGTTTTTTAGCAAATTGCTCAACGCCAGCATGTCGGATTCGCGCAGCAGGGTACCGGTGGGGTTGTTGGGGGTATTGATACAGATCATGCGCGTACGCGGTGAGATGAGCCGGCCCACGGCAGTCCAGTCAATCCGGTATTCCGGCGCCGATAACGGGTACGCAACCACCTTTCCTCCTACGGTTTCTACCGATGGCCGGTACGAATCGTAGCAGGGTTCGATGAGGATGATCTCGTCGCCCGGCCCCACAAAAGCAGCGATGGCACAGAAAATGGCTTGCGTACCGCCGGCTGTCACGGTGATTTCGGTATCGGGACTCAGGGGTTGACCGTACAGGCGCGTCATTTTTTCAGCAATCCGCTCCCGTAGAAGCGGCACGCCCGGCATGGGGGCATACTGGTTGTCGCCACGCTGCATATGCTCGAAAACGAGGCGCTGCAACCGCTCCGAGGGATTGAAATTCGGAAAGCCCTGCGACAGGTTGATTGCCCCGTGCTGGTTTGCCAGTCCCGACATGACGGTGAAAATCGTGGTGCCGACGTTCGGGAGTTTGGATGGAATGGTCATGCTTTTGTAGTGTATGCCGCTCGTAGAGTAGAAGTGTCACAGAGGCTCACAGAGTTTAGGAGGTCACAGAGTTTTTTGCTAACATTATATGGATGGATTCCTCCGGAATGACAAAAACTCTGTGACCTCCTAAACTCTGTGAGCCTCTGTGACACTTCTACTCTACGGGCGAGCCTAAAAATCTTACTCTCCGAAAATTTCCCGCAGTTTCTCGGCTAATTGTTCGCCACGCAGGTTACGCTGAATAATCTTGCCTTGCGGATCGAGCAGGAGGGTTTGCGGAATGGAACTGACGGAATACAGTGCGGCGTGCGCGCTTTTCCAGCCTTGCAGGTCGCTGATGTGGCGCCAGGTCAGGCCGTCCTGTTCGATCGCTTTTTTCCAGGCGCCCTCTTCGCGGTCGAGACTCACACCGAGGATGTCGAAGCCTTTGTTTTTGTACTTGTTGTACAGGGCTACCACATTGGGGTTTTCGCGGCGGCAGGGTCCGCACCAGCTGGCCCAGAAGTCAATGAGTACGTGTTTGCCGCGCATTTGGCTCAGGGAGAACGTGCTGCCATCGGGCGTGGGGCCTACGAGATCAGGGACTTCCGCGCCGGGCGTAAAGGTGGAAGTTTTGCGCAGATCGGCTTCCAGCATGCTGATATCGCCGAGGTCCTGGGAACGGTACGTGTTCACATACTGCTGTGTGAAAGCACCCTGCTCGGGGTGGTTGGCGTTTTTCAGGCCCATGACGGCGCCGCCGAATGCGCGGCGGTGCGTATTGGTGCCGGCGCGAAGTTTGGCCAGCTGGTCGTTGATCAGCTGTTTGCAGGTAGATGCGCTGGCGCCCAGTTGAGACAAGAGGGTCACATAGCCCTGAAAAGCATCGAACATCTCGGGAACGTTTTCGTAGGCCGGATCGCCAAAGTCGGCATAGCTGAAATACTCTTTGCCATAGTAATCCACTTCGGTTGCGTTTCCGGCTTTTTCGGAAATATCGTCGGGAATCAGCAGCAGGGTAGCCGAGCGCCACAGCGTGGGGTTGGTTTTCTTCAAATCTGCCAGAAATGCAGCTTGCGCCGCGTTGTTGGCTACCAATTTGACCCGAATTGCACGGAGTTCCTCGGCATTCTGGGCCTGACGGGCGATGCGCTGTTCGTTGCGCAATTGCTCACCGGTGCTGCGGAACTCGGTCGCTTTGGCACGCATGACTTCGTAGGCTTTGTTGGTTTCGGAACCTACCGTGCGGCCTTTTTCCATGAACTGGGCATTGGCCCACAGGGTGAGGTCTTTTTCTTTGCCGAGGATGACACGGCAGGTCTGCGCATCGTTGAAACCGATGTTGTACACACGCGGTTCGCCTGCGGGCAACGAGACAAGGAATGAGCCGTCAGGCTGGCGGGTACCGCGCGCCACTTCGCGGTTGGCGATGCCGACTTGTTCGTATGCAAAAATCATCTGGGCATTCGGTGGGGCATCCACGATTTTGCAAACCAGATTAACCTGATCGGCGGGAATAGCGGCTTTTTTGGGCGCCTGCGCCTGCATCGAAAATGGAAGCAGCAGGAGAATAAGCAGTTTTTTCATGTCAAAATTTTAGTTGTAATGTGATGAAGCAATCTGTTGCTGGTTTGAAAACACCAACCATGCGTACAAAAAGCGTGCAAAATTACGGAAACAGACGGGTATTGCAACGGTTCAAATTCATACCGGTACTCCCCGGTGGGTTATCATCCGGCAGACTACCGGATATTTTTGTTTTTCGGCTTGTACCTTTAGCGCGCTAATCCGTTTGATGCATGAAGCAAATCTGGTTGTCGCAGGCGGCAGGCCCGCTCCTGTTCCTGCTTATTGCCCTTGTGCCTACACCTCCCGGCATGTCTGTGACAGCGCAGCTCACGCTGGGCATCACGGTCTGGATGGCCGTGTGGTGGATCACCGAAGTGGTGCATACCGCCGTGACGGCTCTGTTGCCGTTGGTGCTGTTCCCACTTTGCGGAATCATGCCGATCAAGAGCGCTACGGCGGAGTTCGGCAACGAGATTATTTTTCTTTTTCTGGCCGGGTTTCTGTTTGGCCGCACCATCGAACGCTGGAATTTGCATACCCGTATTGCGCTGAACATGGTATTGTGGTTAGGCGGTAACCCCTCGCGCATGGTGCTGGGGTTCATGCTGGCCACGGCGTTTATTTCCATGTGGATTTCCAATACCGCCACTGCCGTGATGATGACCCCCGTGGCCATTGCCGTGTGCAGCGGGTCCTGGGTGGAGCAGGAAAAAAGCAACCACAATTTCCGCAAAGCGCTCATGCTGGGGGTGGCGTATGCCTGCTCCATCGGCGGGATGGCCACCATCGTGGGTACGCCTACCAACGCTATTTTTCTGGGGTATGTGCAAAATGAACTGCACACGGAGGTTAGTTTCTGGAAATGGTTTGTTTTTGCTTTCCCCTTTTCTCTGGCCCTGCTCCTTGTGTGCTGGACGCTGCTTGTCCGGCTTTTTCCGCCGGAAAACAACACGCACGGCACCGATTACAAACAAATACTCAAAGCCGAAGTGGCGGCACTCGGAGCCTTGTCGGCTCCCGAACGCCGCCTGCTCTGGTTGTTCGGAACGGTCATATTTGCCTGGTTGAGCGGATCGCTGCTGTGGTACAAATGGGTGCCCAACAGCAACGACACCGTGGTGGCTGTCGCCGGAGCATTGTTCTTGTTTCTGCTTCCGGCAGGCAATGCGCATCCGGGAAAAACCCTGCTCGACTGGGAAAACGCACTTAAAATTCAGTGGGGCGTGCTGTTGTTTTTCGGCGGCGGACTGGCGCTGGCACGCGGATTCGACGTCAGCGGGCTGGCCCAGTGGATGGGCGGACAAATGGAAAGCCTGAAGGCGTTTCATCCGGTTGTCATCCTGCTGGCGGTGCTGACGGTGGTGACTCTGCTGAGCGAAATAGCTTCGAACGTGGCCACCGCATCCATGATGATGCCGGTACTGGCGGCGCTGGCCGTGGCGGTAGGCGCCGATCCGTTCGGAATGTTGCTGAGTGCGGCGCTGGCGGCTTCGTTCGGGTTCGGGTTGCCGGTGGCTACCGCGCCCAACACCATCGTTTTCGGGTCGGGACACCTGCACACGCGCGACATGGCCAAAGCAGGTTTTCTACTCGACGCTATTGCAATTCTGCTGTTGGTTGGGTTTTTGTATGTGTTCCTCCCTTTAGTGTGGTGAAAATGAAGAGGAACCCGTTGTTTTGTCCTCAAACTGAATTCCATGACCCGATTGCTGCTCATACTGGGATGTTTGTTTGCCCTGTCGGTACCGACTGTGGCACAACCCGGATTTTCCATCATCGGCGGTCGGAAACAGGTAGAAATTCCGTTTGAGTACAACCACAATTTTATCATCGTTACCCTGCACTTCAACGGGTTTTTACCCCTGAAATTCATTTTCGACACCGGCGCCGAGCATACCATCCTCACCAAACGCGAGATCGGCGACCTGATGCGTATCCAGTATGAACGGGAGTTTCGGGTGCTCGGCTCCGACCTGCGCACCCCGCTGGTGGCCTATCTGGCCCGAAGAACCAGTTTTGAAATTCCGGATAAAATCATTGCCCCATCTGAAGACATCCTGGTTTTGCAGGAGGACTACTTCCGGTTCAAGGAGTACCTGGGACTGGAAATCCACGGCATCCTGTCGGCGCTTTCCTTTTCCCGGTACATCATCCGCATCAATTACGACCGCCAGGTGATTACCCTGTACGAACGGGAGTCGTACAAACTCCGCGACGATGAATTTGTGCCGATACCGGTGGAAATATTTCGCAACAAAATGTACCTGACGACGCCCCTGGAGGTGCTGCCCGATTCGATCGCCAAAGTAAAACTTCTGTTGGACACCGGCGCCGGACTGCCGCTGCTGATGTTCAGCAATACACACCCGCTCGTGTATCCTCCGGCGCAAGCCTTGCCCAGCAATATCGGCATGGGATTAGGCGGATACCTCGAAGGATTTACCGGGCGTATTCACCAGATGAACCTCGGCGGTTTTACCCAGCAGGGTGTGATTACCTATTTTCAGGAATTGGACAGTTTGTCGAATCGAGACTACCTGAACGGCCGGGACGGACTCATCGGCAACGGCCTGTTGGGGCACTTTCAGGTAATCCTCGACTACCAGAATTCCACCATTTCACTTAAACCCGGCAAATCATATCAGGAGGCATACGTGTACGACCGAAGCGGGTTGAGCATCATCGCCGCCGGACCGCGGGTGAGCGACTATGTAGTACAAAACGTCCTGCCCGATTCACCCGCCGCCGAAGCCGACATCCGGCGGGACGATCAGATCATTCGCATCAATCGCCTCCCGGTCGGGTTTTACAGCCTGAACGACATCCAGCGCATTTTGCAAAAAAAGCCGGGCAAAAAGGTGCGCCTCACGATCAAACGCGGGGATCAAAAGATCAAAAAAGTCATTGTGCTCCGCGAGTTGATTTGAACTTTCCGCTACCGAACAATCAGTACCGGGATATCCACAGCATGCCGGACGGCGTCAATGGTGGCGCCGAATACGAGGTCTTTGAAGGTTCGGTGTCCGTGTGCGCCCATCACCAGCAAGTCCACGTTTCGTTCCTGTACCAGTTTGGGAATCTCCTGTTTTGCCGGCCCGTAGCCGATGAAGACGTCGCAGGAGTAGCCGAGTTCGCGCAAGCGAATGGCATAGAGTTCCAGATTGTTGCGGTCCTCCTGCGTTTCGTTGTCCTGAATATCGGCTCCCATGACCCATGCGCCGGCGGTTTCCACAGCGTGCAGCAGAAAATAGTGCGCGTCTTTGCCACCGAGATGCAGGGCATGGGTCAGCGTCCGGGTGTCCATGTCGGAAAAATCGAGCGCGACGGCAATTTCGCGGTAGGTGATAGCCGGGGTTTCTTCCAGACCGCCAAAAACGCCGTGCGGGAGGCGGGCTTTGTGCTGCGGGATGCGCTGAAGCAAGGGCTTGAGCACAATGTACACCAGCATGCCGGCAGCAAACAGCAGCACCGGCAGCACGACAAATTCGATCATCCAGATGTTTTCTCCGGCACTTTCCAGCCAGCCGCTTACTTCCTGAATAACCAGGCGCACATTGAGCGCCACGATAATCGCGGCACTGAGCCAACCGCCAAGTTTTGCCCAAAAGCCGATGGCGAATTGGCCCATACGCTGCCGGTCGCTCACGTAGTGCAGGAGCGGAATAATGGCAAAACCCAACTGCATACTCAGGATGACCTGGCTTAGTACGAGCATGTCTCCGGAGGCATTTTCGCCAAAATACGTGATGGCTACGATAGCCGGAACCACTGCCAAAAGTCGCGTGATCAACCGCCGCAACCAGGGCGCGATGCGCAGGTGCAGGTAGCCTTCCATGACGATTTGCCCGGCCAGTGTACCGGTTACCGTACTGCTCTGCCCGGCAGCGATAAGCGCAATGGCAAACAACACCGGGGCGTAACTTTGGCCCAGCAGTGGCTCCAGCAAGCGGTGTGCATCCTGAATTTCCGACACGCCTTCGTAGCCGTTTTTGTGAAAAACCGCAGCAGCCAGAATCAGGATGGCAGCGTTTACAAACAGGGCCAGGTTGAGGGCTATGG